>NZ_JBHVDI010000001.1:0-83828 GCF_042802875.1 Kocuria sp. NPDC057446
GGTTTCACCACCTGCGCGGCGACCGCCGCCCTCGTGTTGCTTGCCGGGTGCACCGGCGCCACCGGCCCAGAAGCAGGGGCCACCGGCTCGGCCCCGTCGGCCACGGCGAGCACCCCGGCCACCGAAGCCATCCCGACGAGCACCCCGGCACCGACCGCCCCGAGCCCGACCCCGGTGGCCGCTCCTGCGCCCGAACAACCACCGGTGCTCTCCGCCTCCGACCCGGTCTCCGTGACGATCCCGGCCACCGGCGCCGAGTCCGGGCTGCTGCACCTGGGCCTGCGGGACAACGGCTCGCTCGAGGTCCCGCCCGAGGGACCCGGGTCCCCGGCGAGCTGGTACGACGGCTCGCCCACCCCCGGGGAGCGGGGACCGGCCGTGCTGCTGGGCCACGTCAACGCCACGGGCGGCGGCCCGGGGGTCTTCGCCGACCTGCGGGCCCTGGAGCCCGGCGACACGATCGAGGTGGTCCGGGAGGACGGGTCCACGGCCGTCTTCGCCGTCGACCGCGGGGCGCAGTACGGCAAGGCCGACTTCCCCACCCTCGAGGTCTACGGCAACACGGAGGGCGCCGAGCTGCGGCTGATCACCTGCGACGGCTACGACCCGGCCACCGGGGAGTTCGACGACAACTACGTGGTCTACGCGTCCCTGGTGCCCTGAGCGGCGCCGCGGGGCCGCATCGCGGCCTGCACGAGCACCTCCGCGGCCCGGCGTGCCTGCCCCGCCGCCTCGGGGGTGCCGGCGATCGCGGCGGTGGTCTGGGCGCCTTCCGCCAGGATGCACAGCTGCGGGCCCAGGTCCGGAGGACCGCCCGCGGCCTCGACGAGGGCGGCGACGTAGTCCTGGAACGAGCGCTTGTGCGCGCGCGCCGCCTCGGCCACCCGGGGCGAGACGGCGCCCAGCTCCCCGAAGGCGTTGATGAAGCCGCAGCCGCGGAAGGAGTCCTCGGCGAACCAGTCCGCGAGGTGGTCGTAGACGGCCAGCAGCCGTGCCCGCGGGGTGGCAGCCCGGTCCACGCGCTCGCGGACCCCCTCCTCCCAGAGCGCGTGGCGCCGGGCGAGCACGGCCAGCACGATCTCCTCCTTGCCCGGGAACAGGGCGTAGAGGCGCTTGAGCGGGACCCCGGCCGCCTGCCGCAGCTCGTCCATCCCCACGGCCTGGACGCCGCGGGCGTAGAACAGCCGGTCGGCCGTCTCGACGACGTGCCGGCGGAGATCGGTGGAGTCCATGCCCCGAGTCTATTGCGCCGAGAACGACCGTTCCCTAGGCTTCTGTGCAGAGAACGATCGTTCTCTGCATCTGACGCACCAGCGAGAGGAAGAGCCTCCATGGGTCACATCACCGTCGGCACCGAGAACAGCACCGACATCGAGCTGTACTACGAGGACCACGGCAGCGGCCAGCCCGTCGTCCTCATCCACGGGTATCCCCTGGACGGCTCGTCCTGGGAGAAGCAGACCACCGCCCTGCTCGGGGCGGGCTACCGCGTGATCACCTACGACCGTCGCGGCTTCGGCCGCTCCAGCCGGCCCACGACCGGCTACGACTACGACACCTTCGCCGCCGACCTCGACAAAGCCCTGAGCACCCTCGACCTGAGCGACGTGGTCCTGGTGGGCTTCTCGATGGGGACCGGGGAGGTGGGGCGCTACCTCGGGACCTACGGATCCTCCCGGGTGGCCAAGGCGGCCTTCCTGGGCTCGCTCGAGCCGTACCTGCTGCAGACCGAGGACAACCCCGGGGGAGTGCCCCAGGAGGTCTTCGACGGCCTGGCCGCGTCCGTGACCGCCGACCGCTACGCGTTCTTCACCGAGTTCTTCGGCAACTTCTTCAACACGGACACGTTCCTGGGCACGGACCGGCTGAGCCAGGAGATCGTGGACGCCAGCTGGAGCATCGCCGTCCGCTCCGGGGCCGTGGCGTCGGTGGCCGCCCAGCCCACCTGGCTGACGGACTTCCGGGCCGACATCCCCAAGATCGACGTGCCGGCCCTCATCGTGCACGGCACCGCGGACAACATCCTGCCCATCGACGCCACCGGCCGGCGGTTCCACCAGCTCCTCCCGCAGGCGGAGTACGTCGAGATCGAGGGCGCCCCGCACGGGCTGCTCTGGACCCACGGCGCCGAGGTCAACGAGGCCCTGCTGGACTTCCTCGCCCGGTAGCCGCACCCGCCCCGGCGGGTCGGACCTCCGCCCGCGGGACGACGACGGACCCCGCCTGCCGTGCACTCGAGGCCCGGCGGGCGGGGTCCGCTCTGTTACCGCGGCCCGGGAACCGTCAGCGGCGGGGGCCCTCGTGGCCGGGCACGTCACCGGGGCGACCGGTCGCAGCCGGTCCCCCCGTCTGCCCGTCCGGGCGCTGGCTGTCGGCGGGACCGCCCGTCGCCGGGCCGCCCGTGGTCGGGTCGCCGGGCGCGTGTCCGCCGCCGAGGAACTGCCGCGCCTTCTGCTGGACCGTGTCCACGTGGCGCTCGTACTTGCGCCCGGTGCGCTTGTCCACGAAGCTGCCGGCCTGGTCGAGGACCTTGTCGACCTTCTCCGGGTTGCGCTGGGCCAGCTGCTTGGCCTTGGCCGTGAGCCCCTTGAAGTTCACCATCACGTCTCCTTCCGGGAGTGCTCACCGCGCGCGGGACCGCCGCGGTGCTGTCACGAGTCCATCATGCCGAGCTGTCAGTCGGCTGTCCGCCGCCCCTGCCCGACCACGTGCTGGAACCGCAGCAGGTTCCCGGGGTCGTAGAGCGCCTTGGCCCGCACCAGGCGGGCGTAGACCTCCTCGGACCACGCCCGGGCGTGCTCGCTCTCCCCGCCCGGGACCCCGTGCATGTTGACGAACGCCCGGCCCGTGGACCACGGGGCCATCGCCTGCAGGATCTCGGCCAGCGCCCGGGGCGTCGCCTCGGCCACGTGCGGCGCCAGCCAGCCGATGAGCTCGAGGAAGAACGCCGCGTCCCGTCCCGAGACGGCGTCCTGGACGCCGTCCGTCCGGGCGAAGGCTCCGCCCATGAGCCGGATCCCCACCTCCGGCAGCGGGCACCGGCTGCCCGGTCCCGCGTTCCGGAGCAGCGTCATGACCGCGGCGGCGTCGAACTCCCGCAGGAACTCCCCCGTGAGCACGTACAGGCCCGGCTGGGTGGCGTCCATGTGCACCTGGTCGATGTCCCGGTAGTCCAGGGGTCCCACGAGGTCCAGGACCGGCCGGGCGGCCGCCCGCATCGGCGCGAGGACCCGGGCCCCCTCGTCCTCCGGGCCCACCCAGCAGAAGCGCAGGTGCACCAGCATCTGCCGGTGCAGCTCCTCGGGGACGGTCGGGTCGTGCGGCATCCAGCGCAGGGCCACGGACGTCGAGGCGCGCTCGGGCAGCGCGGGCGCCCACCGGCTGAACGCGCTCAGCACCTCCTGGGCGTCGGCGCCGGGGAAGAAGATCCCGCCGCCGTACAGGCTCTCCAGCGGGACGAGGTCGAGGGTCATCGAGGTGACGAGGCCCAGGTTGCCCTTGCCGCCGCGGAGCAGGGCGAACAGCTCCGGCTCGTGCCCCGCGTCCACGTGGCGCAGCCGGCCGTCGGGGGTCACCACGTCGAGGCCCAGCACGTGGTCGGCGGCGAAGCCGAACACCCGGCCGAGCACGGGCAGCCCGCCGCCCAGGGTGTAGCCGACCGCCCCGGCGTCGCTGGCCGAGCCGTTGAGCACCGCGAGCCCGTGCGGGGCGACCGCGTCGATCACGCGGCGCCACCGCACGCCGGCGCCGATCCGCGCCGTCCGGCGGCGGGGGTCGACCTCGAGGTCCTGCATCCGGTGGGTCGTGACGAGCAGCCCGCCCTCCATGGGCTGGTCCGCGCCGTGGCCCGTGGACTGCACCCCCACGGGCTCGTGGTGGGCGGCGGCCCAGTGCATCACGGCCACCACGTCCGCGGCGTCGGTCACGCCGACCGCCGCGTCCGGGTGGTGGACGGCGGCCAGGTTGAAGCCGGCGATCTCCTCCGCGAAACCGTCCTCGTCCGGCAACAGGACCGGGCCCCGGACCTGCCGGCGGAGCTCCTCCGCGTCCGTCCTCGAGATCATGGCGGGCCTCCTCGGCGCCGGCTCTCCGGCGCGCGGGGCCGGACGGTCCCGCGTCCGTCGGAGCACGGGTCCATTCTCCCACGCGGACCCGCCGGTGGAGCGGCCGGGCCGGGCACGGATCCGTCTCGGCCGCCCCGGCCGGGACCGTCGCCCGGGGCGGCCGGTGCGGGGCCGGCGGACGGGTCAGCCCCGCTCGAGCGGCAGGGCGGGCGCCAGCCGGCGCAGGGACGTGAACGTGGGCACCAGGGCCTCGTAGAGCTGCTCGAACACCGGCTGCAGGGACGCGTGGACCGCGGCGTCGGCGGGGTCGGGACGCACCACGGACTCCACCTGGACCAGGTCCGCGGCCACGTCGACGGACTCGATCAGCCCGAGCGCCTGCATCCCCAGCAGCGCGGCGCCGAAGCCGGAGCCCTCGTGTCCCGAGGCGAAGGAGATGTCCGTGCCGAGGACGTCGGCGAGCAGCTGGCGCCACAGCGGGCTGCGGGCGAAGCCGCCGGTGGCGCGGATCTGCTCCACCGTCAGGCCCGCCGAGCGCATCGACTGCAGGACCAGGCCGAGCTGCTGGCAGACGCCCTCCAGGGCCGCGCGCACCAGGTGCTCGCGGCGGTGGGCGCGGGTCAGCCCCACGTAGGCGCCCTGGGGCAGGGAGCTCCAGTGCGGGGCGCGCTCGCTCAGCAGGTAGGGCAGCATGAGCAGTCCCCCGGACCCGGCCGGGACGCTCCCCGCGAGCGCGAGCAGCTCCTCCTCCGGCTCCTCCCCCAGGTCGGGGGCGAGGGCGTCCCCGGCCCAGCCCAGGACCACGCCGCCGTTGTTGATGGCCCCGCCGACCACCCAGCGCCCCGGCGTCAGGGCGTAGCAGAAGACCCGTCCCAGGGGGTCCACCACGGGACGGTCGACGACGACGCGCAGGGCGCCGCTCGTGCCGATCGAGCAGGCCGCCACCCCCGGCCGGACGGCGCCCAGCCCGAGGTTGGCCAGCGGCCCGTCGCTGGCCCCCACCACGACGGGCACGGTGGCGGGCAGCCCGGTGGCGCGGGCCGCCTCGTCCGTGAGGCCGGGCAGGACGTGGGTGGTGGGCACGAGCTCGGGCAGCTGCTCGGGCAGGATCCCGGCGTGGGCGAGGGCCTCGCCGTCCCAGGCGAGACCGTGGATGTCCATGAGCCCGGTGGCCGAGGCCACCGAGTGGTCCACCACGAGCGCGTCGCACAGCCGCAGCAGCACGAACTCCTTGATGCCGGCCCAGAACGCGACCCGCTCGCACAGCTTGGGCTCCTGGTCGTGGAACCACACGAGCTTGGGCAGCGGGGACATCGGGTGCACCGGGGTGCCCGTGCGCCGGTGCAGGGCCAGTCCGCCCGTGCTCGCGCGCAGCCGTTCGGCCTGGACGCTCGCCCGGGTGTCCGCCCAGGTGACGAGCGGGGTGAGGGGCTCCCCCTCGGGCGAGAGGCCGAGCAGGCTGTGCATCGCGGCGCTGAAGGACAGCCCGGCCACCCGCTCCGCCCCGACCTCCTCGACCACCGTCCGGACCGTGTCCAGCACCGCCTGCAGGATCAGCGCGGGGTCCTGCACGGCGTGGCCGGGGTGCGGCTCCTCCAGGGGATAGCCCGCCGAGGCGGCGGCGAGCTGCTCCCCGCCCACGGCGAAGGCCACCGCCTTGGTGCTCGTGGTGCCGATGTCGACGCCCAGCACCACGGGCTCCGGGTGCCCGGCTCCGGCCGGCCCCGGCATCAGCTCGTCCCCCCGGCGGCGAGGGAGACCAGGACCTTGCCGGAGACCGCGGAGTCCCGGGCCGTGGCGAAGGCCTCGGCGGCGCGGTCGGCGGGGAACTCGTGCGTGACCACGTCCTCGATGCCGGGGCGCGCGGCGATCAGCTCGATCGCCTCGTCGATCTCGTCGTCGAACCGGAAGGACCCGCGCAGCTGGAGCTCCTTGGACACGAGCGGGGCCAGGTTCACGGGCCGCGCCTCGTTCGGCACCATCCCCACCTGGACCACGACGGCGCCCCGGCGCCCGGCCGCCAGCGCCGGGCTCACGGCCGCGGGCACCCCGGAGCACTCCAGCACCACGTCGAAGGCCTCCGCGGGGAGCTGCTCCGCCCCGATCCGGACCGTGCCGTGCACGCCGAGCCCCCGGGCCCGCTCGAGGGGCCCCTCGAGGACGTCGGTGGCCACGACCTCGGCCGCGCCGCGCGCCAGGGCCGCGGCGGCGGAGAGCAGGCCGATCGGCCCGGACCCGGAGACGAGCACGCGCCGGCCGGTCACGTCCCCGGCCACGGTGAGCCCGTGCAGGGCCACGGCCAGCGGCTCGGCCAGGGCCGCGCGGCGCAGCGGGACATCCTCCGGGAGCACCCGGACCATGTCCCGGCGCACCAGCAGGTACTCGCTCATCCCGCCCTGGGTGTGCGGGCGGGTGGCGGCGCTGCCGAGGTAGGCCCCGCCGGGCCACAGGTGGCGCCGGTCCTCGATCCCCGGCTGCGGGATGCCGAACGTGGCCGGGTGGACCGTCACCGGGGTGCCGGGAGTGAGCTCCCCGGCGGGGTCGAGGTCCACCGTGCCGGAGACCTCGTGCCCGGGCACGAGGGGCTCCCGCACCACGTACTCGCCGTTGGCGCCCTCGGCCCAGTAGTGCAGGTCCGACCCGCACACCCCGCCGTAGGCGATCCGGAGCCGGACCTGCCCCTCACCGGGCTCCGGCGTGGGCACGTCCTCGACGCGCAGGTCGTCCTTGCCGTGGATCACGATGGCCTTCATGTGCTCTCCTCCTGGTGCGTCCCGGGGC
Source organism: Kocuria sp. NPDC057446 (assembly GCF_042802875.1). NCBI lineage: Bacteria > Bacillati > Actinomycetota > Actinomycetes > Micrococcales > Micrococcaceae > Kocuria > Kocuria sp. NPDC057446. The sequence goes on from NZ_JBHVDI010000001.1 coordinate 6,846, forward strand.
TCCGCCGCGGGGTGCGGGACGGTGGGCGGGGTGGTGCGTGCCGGGCGGGCGGTGCTGCTGGTCAGAGGACGGAGGTCATGCCGCCGTCGACGAGCACGTTGTGCCCCGAGACGAAGCTGGAGGCGTCCGAGCACAGGTAGACCAGCGTGCCCACGAGCTCCTCGACCCGCCCCCAGCGGCGGGCCGGGGTGCGCTCGACCACCCAGCGGTCGAACGCCTCGTCGTCGATCAGCGCCTGGTTCATCTCGGTGGCGAAGTAGCCGGGCGAGATCGCGTTGACCTGGATGTTGTGCCGGGCGAGGTCGGCGGCCATCCCCTTGGTGAGCATGACCACCCCGCCCTTGGTGGCCGAGTACGGGGCGATGGTCTGCCGGGCGAGCACCGACTGCACGGAGCCGATGTTGACGATCTTGCCCGAGCCCCGCTCCTGCATGCCGGGGGCCACGGCCCGGGAGACGTGGAAGACGCTCGAGAGGTTCGCCGCGACGATGTCCTCCCAGTCCTGGGCCGCGAACTCGGCGAAGGGCGCGCGGCGCTGGATGCCGGCGTTGTTCACGAGGATGTCCGGGACGCCGTGCTCGGCGAGGAGCGCGTCGATCCCCGTCCGGACGGCCTCGGCGTCGGTGACGTCGAAGGCCGCCGTGACCGGTTCCGTGCCCGTGCCGGCGGCGATCTCGTCGCGCACCCGGGCGAGGGCGCCGGGGTCGCGCCCGTGCAGGACCACGCGGGCGCCCGCCTCGGCGAGACCCGTGGCCAGGGCCCGCCCCAGGCCCCGGGAGGAGCCGGTGACGAGGGCGAGCCGGCCGGTGATGTCGAAGACGTTGTGCATGTCCGCCTCAGGCGATGTAGAAGATGACGAGGACGATGGCGAAGCCCACCACGGACTGCAGGGCCTGCTGCACCGTCCAGGTCTTCAGCGTGGTCTTGACGTCCATGCCCATGAGCCGGCCCACCAGCCAGAAGCCGGAGTCGTTGACGTGCCCGGCGAAGACCGAGCCGGCGGCGGTGGCCAGGACCACGGCCGCGACCTCCACGGAGTTGAAGCCGCCCGCGGCCACGGCCGGGGCCATGAGCCCGGCGGCGGTGACGAGGGCCACCGTGGCCGATCCCTGGGCCAGGCGCAGGACCACGGCGATGAGATAGGCCGCGAAGATGACGGGCAGCCCGATGCCGTCCAGCGAGGACGCCAGCGCGTCGCCGATGCCGGAGGCCCGCAGGACGCCGCCGAACATGCCGCCGGCACCGGTGATGAGGATGACGGAGGCGACCGGGCCCAGGGCGGAGTCGATGACCTTCTCCAGGGCGGTGCCGTGCTCGCCGCGGCGGGTGCCGAGGACGAACAGGGCCACGAGCACCGAGATCAGCAGGGCCACCGGGGAGGCGCCGACCATCGAGAGCACGGGGAACCACGGGGCCTCCTCGGAGACGGTCCCGGCGGCGCGGAGGAAGTCCAGGCCGGTGTTCATGAAGATGAGCACCAGGGGCAGCAGGAGCAGGGCGATGATGGTGCCGACCCGCGGCGGGTTGGCGGGCTGGTCGTCGTCGATCTCGCCGAAGAGGCCGGGCACGGGCAGGATGATCCGGCTGCCCACGCGCTTGCCCCACAGGTAGCCCGTCACGTACCAGAGCGGGAAGGCCAGCAGCAGGCCGATGAGCAGGACCATGCCGAGATCGGCGCCGTAGAGCTCCGTGGCGGCCACGGGACCGGGGTGCGGCGGCACGAAGACGTGCATGACCGAGAACGCGCCGGCGGCGGGGATGCCGTAGAGCAGCACGTTGGTGCCGCTCACCCGGCGGGCGACGGCGAAGATGATCGGCAGCATGACCACGAGGCCGGCGTCGAAGAAGATCGGGAAGCCCATGATCAGGGAGGCGATGCCGAGACCGAAGGGAGCGCGCTTCTCGCCGAAGACGTCCACCAGCTTGTCGGCGAGCACCCGGGCCCCGCCGCTGTGCTCCACGAGCTTGCCGAGCATGGCGCCGAGGCCGATGAGCAGGGCCACCGAGCCGAGCGTGCTGCCGAAGGCGCCCACGGTGGTCTCCACGATCAGCGCCGGCGGGATGCCCGTGGCGAGGGCCGTCAGCAGCGCCACCAGGATCAGGGTCAGGAAGGCGTGCAGCTTGAACTTGATCACCAGGACCAGGATCAGTGCGATGGCGGCCGCGGCGATCGCCAGCAGCGGCGCGGTGCCGAGGGTCTGTGTCCAGTCTTCCACTGCGTTTCTCCGTTGGTCTCGTGCCTGCGGGCAGGCCGTGGGGTCTCGTGGTGAGCCACGACACACGCTAGGCTGACAGAAAGATCATACTTTTGGCAACACTGTGGGCGCGATCGTGCCGCACATGACGGACGGAGCGTCCATGCACGGGGTGGAGCAGCACAGCGGGGTGCTGGACCGGCTCGGCGAGAGCATCGCCTCCGGGGTGCGGGCCCCGGGCACCGTCCTGACGCTCGCGGCCCTCGAGGAGGAGTTCGGGGTCTCCCGCACGCTCGTGCGGGAGGTGGTGCGCGTGCTCGAGTCCATGGGGATGGTGGAGTCCCGGCGGCGGGTGGGCGTGACCGTCCGGCCCCCGCGGGACTGGAACCCGTTCGACCCCCGGCTGATCCGGTGGCGGCTCGGCGGCCCGGGGCGGGACGAGCAGCTGCGGAGCCTGACCGAGCTGCGGACCGCCATCGAGCCCGCGGCCGCACGGCTGGCCGCGGTCCGGGCCGACGAGCCCGCCCGGCGGCGCCTGGTGGAGCTCGCCGCCCGGCTGCGGGAGCTCGGCGAGGCCCGGCGCGGGACCGACCCCGAGTACCTGGAGGTGGACACCGCCTACCACGCGCTGCTGCTGGAGGCGAGCGGCAACCCGATGCTCGCCGCCCTGCAGGGCGTGGTGGCCGAGGTGCTCTCCGGGCGCACGGCGCTCGGCCTCATGCCCCGCGCCCCGGACCCCGGGGCGCTCGAGGACCACGAGGCCACGGCCGCCGCCGTCGCCCGCGGGGACGCGGCCACGGCCGAGGCCAGGGCCCGGGCCGTGGTGGCAGAGGTCCTCGAGGGCGTCGCGGACGTGACGGGCGGAGGCGCGGGACAGCCGTGACCGGCCGGGCACGGCACGCTCCGCCCCGGCCCGTAGGCTGGGCGCATGGGCATCTCGGAGACCGACCGCGGACACCTGCGACGCTGCGTGGAGCTGGCCCGCGAGGCCCTCGACGCCGGGGACGAGCCGTTCGGCTCGGTGCTCGTCTCCGCCCGGGGCGAGGTCCTGTTCGAGGACCGCAACCGGGTGGCCGGCGGTGACGCGACCCGGCACCCCGAGTTCGAGATCGCCCGCTGGGCGGCCGCCCGCCTGACCCCGGAGCAGCGCTCCGCGGCCACGGTCTACACCTCGAACGAGCACTGCCCCATGTGCGCGGCCGCGCACGCCTGGGTGGGTCTGGGCCGCATCGTCCACGCCTCGTCCTCGGCGCAGCTCGGCCGCTGGCTGCACGAGCTCGGCGTCCCGCCCGCCCCGGTCGCGGCGCTGCCGATCTCCCAGGTGGCACCCGGGGTCCCCGTGGACGGCCCGTGCCCCGAGCTGGCTCCTGCGGTGCACGAGCTGCACCGGAGGCACCGGCAGCGCTGACCCGCGCGACGGAGGGCGGGGATCAGGCCAGGGCGGCGGCCAGGTAGGGGGCCGTGCGGCTCGCCGGGCACGCGGCGACCTCGGCCGGGGTGCCGGCGCACACGACCCGCCCGCCGGCCTCGCCGCCGGCGGGACCCATGTCGATCACCCAGTCCGAGGACGCCACCACGTCCATGGCGTGCTCCACCACCACCACGGTGTTGCCGGCGTCCACCAGGCGGTTCAGCTGGCGCAGCAGCAGCTGCACGTCCTGCGGGTGCAGCCCGGTGGTGGGCTCGTCCAGGAGGTACAGGGTGTGACCGCGGCGGGCCCGCTGCAGCTCGGTGGCCAGCTTGATCCGCTGCGCCTCCCCGCCGGAGAGCTCGGTGGCCGGCTGGCCGAGCCGCAGGTAGCCGAGCCCCACGTCGAGCAGGGTGCGCAGGCTGCGCGCGGCGGCCGGGACGTCCGCGAGGAACTCGGCGGCGGTCTCCACCCGCATCCCCAGGACGTCGGCGATGCTCCGGCCCCGGTGGGTGACCTCCAGCGTCTCGGCGTTGTAGCGGGCGCCCCGGCAGTCGGGGCAGGGCCCGTAGGTGCCGGGCAGGAACAGCAGCTCGACGGCCAGGAAGCCCTCGCCCTGGCACGTCTCGCAGCGGCCGCCGGCGACGTTGAAGGAGAACCGCCCGGCCCCGTAGCCGCGGGCCCGCGCCTCGTCGGTGCCGGCGTAGAGCTTGCGGACCGCGTCGAACAGCCCCGTGTAGGTCGCCAGGTTCGAACGGGGGGTCCGGCCGATGGGCCGCTGGTCCACCCGGATCAGCCGGTCCAGGTGCTCCAGGCCCTCGACCGCGCCCACGCGCGCGCCGGCGGCGGTGGGCACGGCGTCCTCCTCCTCCGGCCCGGCGGGCTCGGGTGCCGCCCCGCCGTGCACGTGCCGGCCGACCGTCTCGGCCAGGACCTGGCTGACCAGCGTGGACTTGCCCGAGCCGGAGACCCCGGTGACGGCGGTGAGCACGCCCAGCGGGATCTCCGCGTCGAGGTCCAGCAGGTTGTGGCGCGTGACCCCGCGCAGCCGCAGCCGCCGCTCGACCGGACGGGGCCCGCGCTGCGCCGTCGTCGTTCCCGGGGCTCCGTGGGCCGCGCCGTCCGCGGAACCGGCCGAGGGCCGATCCGCGGGGCGGTCCGAGGGCCCGCCAGAGGGCCCGTCCGGGAACAGGAAGGGACGGGTGGCGGACTCCGCCACGTCGGCCAGCCCGGGTACGGGACCGCTGTAGAGCACCGAGCCGCCGCGGTCCCCGGCCTGGGGCCCCACGTCCACCACCCAGTCGGAGCGCCGCACCACGGCCATGTCGTGCTCCACCACGAACACCGAGTTGCCGGAGGCCTTCAGCTCCTCGAGCACGGCCAGCAGCGGCTCGGCGTCGGCCGGGTGCAGACCCGCCGAGGGCTCGTCGAGCACGTAGACCACCCCGAAGAGCCCGGAGCGCAGCTGGGTGGCGATCCGCAGCCGCTGCATCTCCCCCGGGGAGAGCGTGGGCGTGGACCGGTCCAGGCTCAGGTACCCCAGGCCCAGGTCCAGGAGCACCTGCAGCCGGGCGAGCAGGTCCTTGGCGATGGTCACCGCGGCCTCGCTGCGCTCCCCCGAGGACACGGCCCGGGAGGCGGTGCCGGCGTGCTCCAGGGCGGCCGTGGGCCGGACCACCTCGGCCAGCTCGCCCAGGGACGCCCCGTTGAGCTCGGCGATGCTCCGGCCCGCGAAGCTCACGGCGAGCGCCTCCGGGCGCAGCCCGCTGCCGGCGCAGCCGGGGCAGGGTCCCGTGACCACGTACCGCAGCACGCGCTCGCGCATCTGCTGGCTCGCGGAGTCCGCGAGGGTGTGCAGCACGTAGCTCCTCGCGCTCCAGAACCGGCCCTTGTACGGCTTCGCCACCCGGTCCCGCTGCGGGGTGATCTCCACGACCGGCTGCTCCTCGGTGAACAGGATCCAGTCGCGCTCCGCCCGCGGCAGCTCGAGCCAGGGGACGTCGACGTCGTGGCCCAGGTGGCTCAGGATGTCGCGCAGGTTCTTGCCCTGCCACGCGCCCGGCCACGCGGCGATCGCCCCGTCCCGGATGCTCAGTGCCGGGTCCGGGACCAGGGAGGACTCGGTGACGTCGTGCACGGTGCCCAGGCCCGAGCACCGGGGGCACGCGCCGGCGGCCGTGTTGGGGGAGAACGCGTCCGAGTCGAGGCTGCCCGCCGCGGAGTCCGGGTAGGTGCCGGCCCGGGAGAAGAGCATGCGCATCGAGTTGGACAGCGTGGTGAGGGTGCCCACCGTGGAGCGCGAGCTGGGTGCCCCGCGCCGCTGCTGCAGGGCGACGGCGGGCGGCAGCCCGGTGATCGACTCCACGGCGGGGTTGTGGCCCTGCTGGATCAGCCGCCGGGCGTAGGGCGCCACGGACTCGAGGTAGCGCCGCTGCGCCTCGGCGTAGATCGTGCCGAAGGCCAGGGAGGACTTGCCGGACCCGGAGACGCCGGTGAAGGCGACGATGGCGTCGCGGGGGACGTCCACGTCCACGTGGCGCAGGTTGTTCTCGGAGGCTCCCCGGACCCGGACCATGCCGGTGCGGGCGGTGCCGGGAACGGTGTCGGGGGCCGGGGCGGTGTCGGGGTGGGTGCTCACCGCCCCCACCCTAGCCACCGGCGGGGCCGCGGGTGGACTCGGCGGGCGGACTCAGCGGGCCAGGTGGTGCTCCCGGCGGATGGACCACACCGTGTCCGCGGGCGCGGGGTCCACGCCCCACGCGGACCACTCGTCCAGGCCGGCGAACCAGCGGGCCCCGTCCCGGCCGGCGACCACGAGGGCCGTGGCGAGCACTCCGGCCAGCCGGGCGTCCGGACCCACGACCGTGGCGGCGCGGGCGCCCGCGGCGGACCGGCCCGTGCGCGGGTCGACGACGTGCGCCGGCCGCTCGGAGGTCCCCGAGGTCGACACCGCGCCGTTGCCGGGCAGCACGGTCCACGTGACGGCGCCGGGGTCCTCGGGGTGGCGGACCCCCACCGCCCAGGGCTCCCCGGGCGCGGCGGACCCCCGGGTCACCACGTCCCCGCCGGCGTCCACGCAGACGTTCGCGCACCCGGCGCGGACCAGGTCGTCGGCGATCCGCTCCGCGGCCCACGCCGTGACGTAGCCGGAGGGGTCGAAGCCCCCGCGCACGGCCCACGGGTCGAAGCACCCGTCGGTCAGCTGCCGGGCCTCCCGGCAGCGCTGGAGCACGTCCAGGAGAGCGCCCTGGGCGGCGTCCCACCGGCTGAGCCGGCGCTCGTCGAGCAGCCCGGAGCGCAGCGCCGTCACCAGCGAGTCCGGGCGGTAGGTGGAGAAGACGGCGTCGACCCACCGCAGGTTGGCCACGGCGGTGTCCAGCGCGTGCTGCACGGCGGGCTCGGGGGGCAGGCCCTCCTCGCCGGCGCGGACGTCGAGGGTCACGGTGGTGCCCCAGACCCGTTCCCGGTGGCGGCGCCACCGGCCCTCGGGCCGGCGCAGCTCGACGGCGGGGGCGCTCACAGCCCGGCCCGCTCCAGCAGCTCCCGGCAGAGCGTGCGGTAGCCCTGCACGGCGGGGACGGGGGCGGTCACGACGTCGACCCGCGCCGGCCGCCTCGTGAGGATCTCCTCGTGGAGGACGGGGACGGCGCGGTCGTCGAGGCGCTGCGGGGGGCGTGGGGGCAGGGATGTCCGGTCGATGCGTTCGACTATAGAGCGGGGGGTGGTGCCGGGCACTGGACTTTCGGGCAGAGTTCCGGCCCCGTCCCGGCGCGGGGACGGGGCCGGTCCCTCCCGGCCTACTCGGCCTGGTCCGGCTCCTCGTCGCTGATCTGGATGACCTGCAGCGGCAGGTTGGTGCCGGTGCCGCAGAACTCCGTCTGGCACTCCTGGATGAACCCGGAGAGCACGGCCGGTCCCTCGTCGAAGGCCATGTTGAAGGCCACGGCCTGGTAGTCCAGCTGCACCTCGCCGCCCTCGCAGACCCACTGCTTGAAGTAGCTGCCGTTGGCGATCCGCCCCTCGGAGACCCGCTGGGTCACGTTGAGGGAGACGAAGATGTTGCTCCCCGCCGTGCACGAGACCGTGTAGGTGCCCTGGACGGCCGCCCCCTCGGCGATCCGCGTGGCGTCGCTGATGTCGTAGATCTCCATCGCCTGCGCCGGTGCGGCGGCGACGAGGCCGATCCCCGCCGCGAAGGCGGCGGCCGTGACTGCCCTGGTGGTTCTTCTCATGGTTCTGTCCCATCCGGTGGAGAAGCGAGGACCGCTTCGCGACTGGTGCCGGCCCGCGGCGCGTTCCCCCGAACGCTCCCCGAGCCCCGTGTCTGGTGCGACGTGACCAACGTAGGCGCAGGTCAGGACGCCTCGGCCACCGTGCGCGAAGATGACGGACACGATTCGGACACGGGTCCCCGCCGGGCGGGCGGCGTCGCCGCCGGGGTCACCGGGCGACGCGCCCCTCAGAACGCGTCGTCGATGGGCACCGGCCGCCCGTGCCGGTCGTAGTAGTAGACCCCGTGCGTCTCCGGCGCCTCGTCCGCGGGGGCCCCGGGGACCTCCCCGCGGAGGAGGCCGCGGTCCTCCCGGGCGCCGACCGCGAGCACGCCGGCGGACACGAGCAGCAGCAGCGCCACCGTGACCAGCGGGGCCATCGGCACGGCGCGCACGAGGACGGCCAGGAGCACGGTCAGCGCGAGGACCAGCAGCAGGGCTCCCGTGATCGCCGGCTCCAACGCGCGTCCGGGACGCGAGGCCCTCGGACCGGCCGGGGGCCGGCCGGGAAGATCCGGCAGCTGGGGCAGCTCGGGAACGAGTGGAGTGGTCACGGCGGGCCTTTCGCGTGCGGCTCCCCCCGGCGGGACGGTCCCGGGGGCGAGCGGCTCCGGGAGCGACCTCGACCGGAGTCCCCCCGATCGCTTCCGCAGGAGCTGGTTCCATCCTGGACCGTCCGCACCGCCGGGGCACGCCCACTCTTGTGGGGGCCGGACGGCCTCCGGGAGCACGGTGCGGGGCGGGCGGCGCGCGCACGGGCCCCTGCGGCTCAGGTGCCGCGCACCGTCCGGGGCCGCCCGATCCGGGTCCGGACCCCGGACGAGTACAGCACCGACGCCGGCGGTCCCTCGACGTCGATCCCGGCCGCGGCCACCAGCCCGTCCACGACGTGCGTGACCGTGGCGGGGTGCAGCGTCCAGGCCTCGTGCGAGACGGGGACGTGCACCGTCCGGCCGGCGAACCGGCTGTGCAGGCCGAACCGCGCGGTGAGCTCCACCGACAGCTCGTCGTCGGCGCGGACGGTGGGGTCCGGGCGCACGGCGAAGGCGGACGTCGTGCGTCCGCCGCGCCGCCGCACGTCGTACCCGACGCCCGGGTCCGACCGGCCGGGACCCACGGCCCGGCACTGCGACCACACATAGGGCAGCCCGGCGGCGCGGGCACCGAGGACCACCGCGAGCCGCGGGGCGTCGAGGGACAGGAACACCACGCCGCGCGTGCCGTCCGGTTCGCGGGAGTAGAGGCGCACGTTGATCTCGGGGAAGCTGCCCAGCCAGGGCAGGGGCACCGCGGCACCGAGCCGGATGCGGTGCATGCGGAATCCCACGAGGCCCACCCAGGCGGAGCCGTCGACCACGTCGGGGCGGACTCCCGGCGGCATCCGCGCCGCCGCCGCGGGCACGGGGATGCGCCAGTGCAGGAAGACGGCGTCCTCCCAGCGCTGGTCCATCAAAGGGGGGCGGGGCAGCCCCGGCGCCGCCGGCCAGGGGCCCGCCGGATCAGCCGTCGTCCTGCTCGTCGTCCTGCTCCATGGGACCCTCGCCCTCCGTGGGACTGATGGGTCCGGTCGTGTTCTCCTCCTCGGTGGCGTCGGTGGCCTCGTCGTCGGCGGTCTCCTCGCCGCCGGCGGGGGCCTCCTGCTCCGTGGTCTCCTCACCGCCGGACCCGGTGTCGTCGCATCCCGCGAGCCCCAGGGCGGCGAAGGACAGGAATCCGATCGCCAGCACCCTCCGCCACCAGTTCTCGCCTGCAGCTGCGGACATGACCCCTCCTTCGTGGTGTGCATGAGTTGTCAAAGGCAAGCACGCTTTCCATTTGGGGGCAAGAGAGGGGACAGGATTGAGGGAACATGCTCAGCGGAATTCCAGGAGGGCGCCGGTAGCGTCGAAAGCGGGACCGGCACCGTCCACCGGGGCGGTGCATCCGGGTCCGCGTCCGACGTCCGCCCACCAGGAAGGCCCACCGTGCGCACGAGCCGTCGAGGGTCCCGGACCCGCCGCACCGCGGCGCTGGGCCTCGCGCTCGTCCTCCTCCTCGGCGGCTGCGGGGCCGAGGGCGACGGAGCCGGGGACGCGGCGACCGCCGTGCCGGCAGAGGCCGCCGCCACGGGCCTGGCGGCGGACCTGGAGGACCTCGCCACCGAGGTCCCCGGAGAGCTCGGGGTCGTGCTGCTCGATCCGGAGGGCGCGGAGGTGGTGGCACGCAGCGCCGACCGCCCGTTCACGAGCGCGAGCCTCTACAAGCTCTTCGTGGCCCATGCGGTCCTCGACGAGGCCGACCGGGGCGCCCTCGGCCTCTCGGACGTGGTGCCGGAGCTGGGCCTCACGGTGGAGCAGTCCCTCGACGTGATGATCAGCTGGTCGGACAACGCCTCCGGCGCGGCGCTGGGCCGCTGGCTCGGGTGGAAGGAGGTCGAGGCCTTCGCGCAGGAGCAGGGCTTCACGGCCACCACGTTCGATCCCGGCACCGGGTCGCAGGACGTGGTCGCGATGTCCACCACCCCCGCCGACGTGGCCGCCCTCCTCGAGCGCCTGCGCCGGGGCGATCTGCTCTCCGACTCCTCCACCGCGCTGCTCCTCGGGTTCCTCGAGGAGCAGCACCTCGACTACGCCCTCTCCAGCGGCTTCTCCCCGGACGTCGACTTCGCGCACAAGACCGGCCTGCTGGAGGACGTCTCGCACGACGTCGGGATCGTCGACATCGGCGGGCAGGAGTACGTCCTCGCCGTCCTGACCGACGGGTGGTCCGGCTACGAGGAGTCGACGCCCTGGTTCGGGGAGGCCGCGCGGACGGTCGAGGCGTACGTCCGCGAGGACACGGGCGCCGGCCCCTGGACCGCGGCGGCACCGTAGCCGGGCGCCGCCGCGCTCAGTCCGTCCCGGACCGCACGGGCAGGACCCGTCCCCGCCAGCGCCGCCGGACCCACCGGTCGTGCGTGGCCAGCACCACGGTGCCCGGGAAGTCCAGGAGGGCCCGCTCGAGGTCCTCGGCCAGGGCCGGCGCGACGTGGTTGGTGGGCTCGTCGAGGAGCAGCAGCGGGGGCGGCTCCGCGACCAGGGCCGCGAGCGCCACCCTGCGGCGCTGTCCGGGGGAGAGCTCCCCGAGCGGCCGGGAGGCGTCGCCGGCGCGGAGCAGGCCCAGCTCCGCCAGGGACGGGGCGCGGTCCCCGGCGCGCAGCCGGGAGCGGTAGGCCGCCTCGGCCGGGCACGAGAGGTCCGGCCAGGAGTCGTCCTGGGCCAGGCGGCCGACGACGACGCCGCCCTGCCGCTCCACGCTCCCGCCGTCGGGGCGCAGCTCCCCCGCCAGCACGGCGAGCAGCGTGGACTTCCCGGTGCCGTTCGGGCCCTCGACCAGCAGCCGGTCCCCGGCACGCAGCTCGAGGTCGGTCGGCGCCAGGCGTCCCTCGACCCGGACCCCGGCCAGCCGGACCAGCGGGACGCCGGCGCCGCCCGCCGGGACCGCGACCCGCTCGAAGCCCGCGAAGCGCAGGGGCTCCGGCGGGGCGCCCACCGCGGTGCGCTCGAGGGCGGCCAGCCGGTTCCGGGCCGAGCGCACCCGGCCGCCGACGGTCTTGGCGGCGCGGTCGCTGTAGAACTTCTTGGTGATCCGCCCCTCCGACTTCGGGGCCGTGGTGTGGAAGATCTCCCGTCCGGAGACCGCGGCGATCTCCTGCAGCCGCTCCCGCTCCTGCCCCTGGGCGGCGAAGCGCTCGGCCCAGCGGCGGCGGGCGAGCTCCCGCTGGTCGAGGTAGGCGCTGTAGCCGCCCGCGGAGACCGTGCCCTGCCGGGGCGGCCCGCCGGCGGACTCGTCCGGCCCCAGGGCGGGGTCGAGGTCGACCACCCCGGTGACCACCTCGTCCAGGAACCAGCGGTCGTGGCTGGCCAGGAGCACCGGTCCCCGCCAGCCGGTCAGCTCGCCCGCCAGGAAGTCCACGGCGTCGTCGTCGAGGTGGTTCGTCGGCTCGTCCAGCAGCAGCGCCGTGGGGCGGGCGAGCAGCAGCGCCGCGAGCGCGAGCCGGCGGCGCTGCCCCCCGGACAGTTGCCCGACCGCCCGGTTCCTCGGCAGCCCGGCGAGCCCGAGCCCGCCCAGGACCGCCTCGACGCGGGCGTCGAGGGTCCACAGCCCGAGACGCTCGGCGTCCCGGAGCACGGTGTCGTAGGCGTCGGCGGTGGCGGGATCGTCGGGCGCCGCGGCGATCCCGGCGGCGAGCGCGGCCAGCCGGTGCTCCAGGGCACGGACCTCCGCGACGGCCTGCTCGACGACCTGGGCCAGGGTGGTGGCGGGCGGCGAGTCGAGCTCCTGCCGGAGCAGCCCGGTGCGCTCGGGCCGGTGCACGGTGCCGGTGCCCGGCACCAGGACCCCGGCGGCCACGTGCAGCAGGGTCGTCTTGCCGGCGCCGTTCTCCCCGATCAGGCCGAGGCGCTCCCCGGCGGTGACGCGCAGCGACACGTCGGTGAGGACGCGGCGGCCGGGGTGGCTGACGCCGATGCCGTCGAGGCGCAGGTGGGCGGAGCGGTGCGGGGCGGTGGTCGCCGCCGAGGGCGCGGTGGAGGTCACGGTGCGGTCCTGTCGATGCTGGGGATCGAGCCCGCCGGGCGAGTGCGGCACCGGATGCGCGGGGCCCTGGGGGACCGGAGCGACGGTGCCGGCCGCGGACGCGGGCCGGGGCATCAGGACAGGAACATGGCGACCACGCTACGCCCGCCGGTGACCGGCCGGCAAGGGTGCCGGACGGTCGACTCCCTCTCCGCACGGGCGTACCCTGCGGAGCATGGACTCCGAGGTGCAGCGGTCGGCCTTCAGCACCCGCGATCCCGCGGAGGGCATGGCCGTGCTCGACGAGGTCTTCGCACTCCGGGGCGTGCGCCGGTCCCCCGCCGGCGTGTTCGACATGTCCCTGGCCTCGACCGGGATCGACTTCGTGGCCTACGAGCGGGTGCGGCTGAGGGGCTCCTCGTGCACGGGCCGGACGGACGGCGCCGGGGTGCTGCGGGTGTGCCACGTGACGGCGGGCGTGCTGAGCGCCACCAGCGCCGGCGACCGCTTCCCCCGGACCGGGCCGTTCCTGTTCCCGCAGCGCACCTTCAGCAGCTGGTGGGAGGACCTCGAGGCGACCACCGTGTTCCTGGACCCCGCGGCCGTGGAGGAGCACGCCCGGCGGCTGCTGGGGAACGAGGAGTTCCGGCTCGGGTTCTCGGGGACCCGCCCGGTCTCGCCGGCGATGGCGCAGTACTGGCGGGGGACGGTCTCCCACCTGGCCCGGGACCTGCTGCCCGACGAGCAGGCGCTGAGCAGCCCCCTGATCCGGTCCGAGGCGGCCCGCTCCCTCGCCACCGTCCTGCTGCACACCTTTCCCGGGTCCTTCCTGGACCGTCGCGACACGGGTGCCGGGCAGACCCGTGCCGCCCCGGCCGGGGTGCGGCGGGCGGTCGCCTTCATCGAGGAGAACGCGGCCGCCGACATCGGTCCGACCGACATCGCCGAGGCCGCCAGGATGAGCGTGCGCGGGCTCCAGGCGGCCTTCCGCCGGGAGCTGGGCACCACCCCGACCGCCTGCCTGCGCGCCGTCCGGCTGGACGCCGTCCACCGGGAGCTGCTGGCCGCCGACCCCACCACCGGTTCGACCGTGGAGGAGATCGCCGCGCGCTGGGGCTTCGCCCACCGCGGACGCTTCGCCACCGCCTACCGGGAGCGGCACGGGCAGGCCCCGGCCGGCACCCTGCGGAGCTGAGCACGGTGGTCCGGGAGACGACTCCACCGGTGGCACCGCTCCACCGGCACGTGGCGACCACCTCCGACCCGGAGGTGGCCAACGAGGCGCTGCGGCAGATCTACGCCCGGGCGCGCATGGGCACGGTGGCCGACGAGTCCTCGTTCCGGTACCGCCAGGAGGTGCTGGGCGACGCCGACCTCAGTCTGGGCCGGCTCGACTTCCGCGGCAGCATCGCCGGGCGCATGGTGCTCGAGGAGAGCTTCTCGGTGGTGCTGCCGCGCGCCGGGGGTGTCGACTGGAGCATCGACGGCCGGACGGGAACCGGGCTCGGGGTGTTCCTGCTCCAGCCGGGCCAGGAGTACTACGGCGAGGTGGACCGGCTGCTGGTCGACTCCCTCACCGTCGCCCGGTCGACGCTGCGGGAGACCGCCAGGACGGCCTACGGGGAGGCGTTCCCCGAGGTCGCCTTCCACGACCCGCGCCCGCGCTCCCCGGCGCGGGAGCGGCACTGGCGGAGCACCTTCGCCTTCGTGCAGCAGGCGCTGGGCGATCCCGAGGTCGCCTCCGTCCCCCTGCTGCGGGCCGACCTGCTGCGGCGGATGTCGGTGGCGACCCTGGAGGCGTTCGCCCTCGTCGGGGAGCCGGGGACCCGCAGCACGTCGGCCGCCGGGCAGCACGCGGCCTACCGGCGCGCCGTCGACTTCCTGCACGACGCCGTGGCCGCGCCGATCACGGTCGAGGACGTCGCCCGCCACGCCGGCACGAGCACCGTGGAGCTCACCCGGGCCTTCCGCGCCCACGCCGGGACCACTCCGGGCGCCTATCTGCGCGAGCTGCGCCTGGTGGCCGCCCACGACGACCTCGTGCGGGCGGACCCCGCCGGCGGCGACACCGTCCGCGGCATCGCCCTGCGCTGGGGCATGGCCCACCCCGGCGACTTCGCGCGCCGCCACCGCCGGGCCTACGGCGAGAACCCGTCCACCACCCTGCGCCGCTGACCGCCGCGGACCGGTCAGTTCTGCCCGGCGGCGTCGCGGATGTCCTGGTAGAGCTCGAGCTGCTGGCCCTCGAGGTTGTTCAGGAAGAAGTCCTGGGCGCGGCTGCGGAACGCCTCGACGTCGACGTCCTGGACCACCTCGGGGGTGCCGGCGGCCTCCCACTCGTCGAGGACGTCCTGCTCGGCCTGCTGGGCGCACTCGAGGTTGTCGGCGCGGGCGTCGCGGACGGCCTCGGTCAGGGCGGTCTGCTGGTCCTCGGAGAGACCGCTCCAGGCGTCCGCGTTCATGACGACCAGCTGCGAGCCCACCGAGTGGCGGTTCAGGCTGACGTAGTCCTGCACCTCGTCGAAGCTGTTCTGCGCCGTGAGCGTGACCGGGTTCTCCTGCCCGTCCACGGTGCCCTGCTGCAGGGCCAGGTAGATCTCCTCGAACGCCACCGCCACCGGCTCGGCGCCGAGGGCCTCGGCGTTCTGCAGGTGCACCGGGGAGTCGGGGAAGCGGATGCGCAGGTTGTCGAGGTCGTCGGGCGTGCGGATGGGCGAGTTCGCGGAGAAGGTCCGGTCGCCGTAGTACCAGACGTCCAGGATCCGGGCCCCGGTCTCCGCCTCGAAGTCGTCCTTCATCTGCTGGGCGGCCTCGGACCCGTCGAACCAGGAGAAGAGGTGGTCGACGTCGTCGAAGGCGTAGGCCATGTCCATGACGCCGATGGGCTCGTAGGTGGCGGCCAGCCCGGAGGACCCCTGCAGGTCCAGGGCGATGTCCCCGGACATCACCGAGGTGAACCGGTCGGTGTCCCCGCCGAGCTGGCTGGAGGGGAAGAGCTCCATCTCGATGTCGTCGTCGGCCACGGCCTCCTGCACGAGCGCGGCGCCGCACCGGTTGTGCGGGTGGTCCTCGGCGTAGCTGTTGGCGAAGCTCAGGGACTGGGCTCCACCCCCGCCCCCCTCGCCCTCCCCGGCGCCTCCGCCCCCGCCGGCGCAGGCGGTGAGCAGGCCGATGGCCAGGGGCAGGCTGACGGCGGCGGCCAGACGCTGACGGGTGGTGGATCGCATGGTGTTCTCCTGTGCTTCGGTGGGGCGGTGGCTTCGGTGGCTTCGACGGGACGGTGTGTGGTCGGTGCCGGGGCGGGCTACAGGCCCAGCAGGCCCGGCAGGCCGGTGACGACCGGGGGGAAGAACGTGATGATCAGCTGGACGGCCACCAGGGGGACCAGGAAGACCGCGATGCCCCGGAACACCTCGTCCACCCCCCTCCTGGTCACCGAGCTCATGACGTAGAGGACGCTGCCCACGGGCGGGGTCAGCAGACCGATCATGAGGTTGACGATGATGATCACCCCGAGGTGGATCGGATCGATCCCGAACTCGATCGCGATGGGCATGATCACCGGGACGGTGATCATGATGACCGCGGTGGCGTCGATCACCATCCCCAGCAGGACCAGCAGCACGTTGAGCAGCAGCAGGAACACGATCGGGCTGTCGGTGAAGGAGATGACGAACTCGGCGACCTCCTGGGGCACGCGCTCCCGGGCCAGGATCCAGCCCAGCAGGGCGGCCGAGGCCAGGATCAGGGTGATCGACGCCGTGATCGTGGCCGCCTCGCGGACGGCCTCCACGAGGGCGCGCAGGTCCAGGGTTCGGTAGACGAAGCCGAGGACCACCATGTAGGCCACCCCGACCGCGGCGGCCTCGGTGGGGGTGAACAGCCCGAGCAGGATGCCGCCGAGGATGATCACGGGGGCACCGAGCGGGCCGATCACCCGCAGCGTGGCGGCGCCGAGCCGGGACCAGCTGAACGCGATGGTCTCCAGGGCGGTGTTGCGGCGGGTCAGGACGAAGACGGTGATCGCGAGTCCCAGGGCGATGAGGAAGGCTGGGAGCACGGCGCCGGCGAACAGGGCGCCGGTGGACAGGGCGGCCACGGAGGCGTAGATGACGGCCGGGATGGACGGGGGCATCACCGGGGCGATGAGGGCCGACGCGGCGGTCAGGCCGGAGGCGAACCGGAAGGTGTAGCCGGCCTTCATCATGGCGGGCACCTGGATCTTGCCCAGCGCCGCGGCGTCGGCCAGCGCCGATCCGCTCATCCAGGAGAAGCCGAGGCTGGTGGCGATGTTGACGTAGCCGAGGTTGCCGCGGACCCGGCCCAGCAGCGCCAGCGCGAAGTCGAAGATGCGGTCGGCGATCCCGGCGCGGTTGGCGATGGAGCCGAGCAGGATGAACAGCGGCACCGCCAGCAGCGGGAAGGACGCCACCCCGTTGAAGGCCTGGCGGAAGCCGAGGCCCGCCGAGTTCCCCTCCAGCAGCATGTACAGGATGCTGGGGCCCAGGAAGGCCAGGCCCACGGGCGTGCGCAGGGCGATGAGGACGATGACGAGGACGGCGAGGACCCAGATGCTCATGCGCCGGCTCCTTCCGCGATGACGGGGTCGGGCTCCGCCACGATCGCGCGCGGGACGAAGATCGCCACGGCGGATCGGACGGTGAGGGTGAGGACCCCGAACAGGGGCAGCAGGTAGATCCACAGCAGCGGGATCCCCAGGGCCGGGGTGGTCTGCGTGACGGAGCTGGTGAGCAGGAACCACACCTCGTTGAGCAGCAGCAGGGACGCGAGCAGCACCAGGACGTGGGTCAGCACGTGCAGCACCCTGGCGGCCCGCCCGGAGGTGTACCGGTCGATCACCAGGACCGCGATGTGCAGGCCGTGGCCGTAGAGGTAGCCGGCCATCAGGAACGTCAGCCCGGCCAGGGCGAACCGGGAGAGCTCCCCCGCCCCGACCCACGTGCCCGTGGGCAGGTAGCGCTGCACGGCCTGCATCAGCACGAAGACGAAGATCACCAGGATGAGCAGCCCGCCGATCAGCTGCTCCACCCAGCCCAGCCAGCGCAGCACGCCGATCTCCCGGGCGGGCGGCGGATCGGCCGGCGCTGCCGGCTCAGGGACTGACGACATGGTCATCCACTCCTGTTCTCTCGGTGCTGGGGGCGGCGCGGCGGGCCGCCGGGAGGCCGGTGGGGACCTCGACGGGCAGCCCGGTGCGGGCGCTCTGCGCCACGGCGTGGACCACGCGCAGCGACTGCAGCCCGTCCCGGGCGGAGACCCGCGGTGCCGCCTCCCCCCGGATCACCTGCGCGAAGTGCCCGAGCTGGAGGTCGAGCGGGTCCTGGGGGTCCGCCTGCACGGTGGTCACGGTGGCGGGCTCCCACCACGAGGCCGGGCCCTCGTGGGTGCGCAGCCGCAGGGTCGGCACCGACAGCGAGCCGCGGGTGCCGGCCACGTGGTAGCAGTCCTCGTCCGCGGCGCGGTCGTAGCGGGGGTTCTCCCCGGAGGTCTGCTCCCAGGACCGGGCGGAGGCGGCGGCGTCGGAGACGATGAACGTGCCCAGCGCGCCGTTGGCGAAGACCAGGGTCAGCGCCGCGGTGTCCTCGACCGCGAGGCCCCGGGCGGCGCTGCCGGCCACGGCCTGGACCCGGACGATCTCCCCGCACAGCGCGCGCAGGGCGTCGACGTCGTGGACGAGGTTGATGAGGATCGGCCCTCCCCCGGCCTCGGTGCGCCAGGGGGCGGCCGCGAAGTAGTCGTCGGGCTTGCGGAACAGCGCCGAGCCCTGCACCGCCACGGGGTCCCCGATCGCCCCGGACGCGACGACCTCGACGGCGCGCGCCAGCAGCGGGGAGTACCGGCGGTGGTGGCCGACCAGCACGGGCACCCCGCTCGCCTCGGCGGCGGTGACGACGTCCTCGGCCGCCGCCAGGGTGTCGGCGATCGGCTTCTCGACCAGCACCGGCACCCCGGCGGCGATCGCGGCGAGGGCGCCCTCGCGGTGGGCGGCGTTGGGGGTGGACAGGATGACGCCGTCCACGTCTCCCAGCACCGCCCCGAGGTCGGCCACCAGCGCGGTGCCCGGACCCGTGGGGACGTCCGCGGGATCGGCGTACGGGTCGACGACCCCGCGCAGCTCCAGGCCCGGGGAGTCCAGGACCCGCCGGGCGTGCTGGCGGCCGATGAGGCCGGCCCCCACGACCGCGATGCGCAGTGTCCGCTCCATGTCCCAACTCTCATATCTTGAAAACTGTTGCTGTTATCTGAATTATGAGCATGATGTAGATCACAGACCGTGTCAAGAAAGGCTTCATCATGACGAGCGACGCGTCCGGCACCGTGGGCAAGGCCCTGGGACTGCTCACCCTGCTGGGGGACCACCCGCACGGCGCCACCGCGGCGCAGATCGCCGAGCAGGCGGAGCACCCCTTCAGCACCGTGTACCGGCTGCTCAACACCCTGGTCGGTACGGGCTTCGCGAGCTACGACCCGCAGGACAGGAGGTACCGGCTGGGTCTGCGCGTCTACCAGCTGGGGCAGAAGGTCGCCAGCAGCCGCGGCTTCGAGGGCGCGGCCACGCCGATCCTGGAGCAGCTCACCGCCGTCACCGGGGAGAGCTCGATCCTCGGGGTGCTCGACGGCCCGCACTTCCTGACGGTGCGCAAGGTGGACGGCCCCCAGTTCCGCACCACCACCGATCCGGGGGACCACGGCTCCCTGCACACGGGCGCCGTGGGCAAGGCGCTGCTGGCCTTCAGCGACCCGGACGCCCGCGAGCGCCTGCTGGAGACGATCGACCTCGCGCCCCGCACCGAGCGCTCCCTCACCGACCGGGACGAGCTCCGGCGCCAGGTGGAGCAGATCCGGGCCCAGGGGTGGGCGGGCCAGCAGGAGGAGAACGACGTCGGCATGGCCGCGGTCGCCGTGCCGGTCCTGTCCGCGTCGAACCGGCTGATCGCCGCCGTGGCCCTGGCGGCCCCGCTCTTCCGCACCGACCTGGACGGGCTGCGGGCGTTCCTCCCGCAGCTGCGGCAGGCCGCCACGGACCTGGCCCTGGAGCTGCCCCTCCGGCCGTGACGGGCCCCGGTCAGAGCAGGGGCCAGGGGATCCGGCGGCCCGTGGCGTCGACCGGCAGGACCGCGTCGTCGAGCAGCCGGCGCACCCGCCGCCGCAGCGCGGCCACCTCCGTGGCGTCGAGGAGCTCGGCGAGCTCGGCCGGGACGTCGTCGGCCAGCGGGGCGACGTCCCGCAGCAGGTCCTCGGGGACGGGCTCGCCGGAGAAGTCCCAGACCACCGTCCGCAGCTTGAACGCCGCCGCGAAGCACAGACCGTGGTCGATCCCCCAGATCCGGCCGTCGGCCCCGCGCAGCACGTGGCCGCCCTTGCGGTCGGCGTTGTTGGCCACGAGGTCGAACAGCGCGATCCGGCGAAGGGCGTCGTGGGTGTCGGGGGCGGCGTCGTAGAGCGTGAAGTAGTGCTGCCGCGGGTCGTGCTCGACGAACCGCTGCAGGGACCCCGCGCCGAACGGCCCGTCCTGCCGCAGGACGGTGGGCGGGACGATGCCCCAGCCCAGGTGCTCGCTCAGCACGTACGCCGCGCGCTCCCGCCGGTGCAGGCCGGGACGGAAGTCGATCAGCGGCCGCTCGCCCTCGAGGGGCTTGTAGATCCCCCAGGCCGTCTCCTCCTCGAGCGTGACCTCGACGAGCAGCGCCGAGTTGCTGCTCTCCCGGATCAGTCCGAGGAGTTCCATCCGGCCCTCCGCCAGGAGCACGAGCTCGCCCATCAGCGTCCGCTCACGACGCCCTCAGGCCGGCCAGCGGCTCGTCCGTGGAGTTCACGGTGAGCACGGCCGGTGCCTGCCCCGGTGCGTACGAGATCGCCGAGACCGAGCACGGGCTGACCACGATGCGCTGGAACAGGTCGAGGTGCGTGCCCAGGGCGTGGGCGAGGGCCGCCTTGATGGGGTCCGCGTGCGAGAAGCAGACCACCACCCCGCCCTCGTGGGCGGCGCGCACCCGGTCCACGGCGCCCACCGTGCGCGCCTGCATCTCGGGGAAGCTCTCGCCGCCGGGGAAGCGGAAGGTCGAGGGTGCCCGCTGGACGGTCGACCAGGCCTTGAGCCGGGAGAGCCGGGAGAGCTCCTCGCCCGTCCACTCCCCGAAGTCGCACTCGAGCAGCCCCTCCTCCACGGCGGCCTCCCGGCCGGTCCGCACCTCGGTCGGCGCCGCGGTCTCGCGCGTGCGCTCGAGCGGGGAGGTGTACACCGCGTCGACGCGCACCCCCGCGAGCCGCTCCGCCACCCGGTCCGCCTGCGCCCGGCCGCGCTCGGACAGGTGCAGGCCGGGGGCCCGCCCCGGCAGGACCCTGCCCGTGGTGGGGGTCTCCCCGTGCCGCACGAGCAGGACGAGGGTGCTCCGTGGTGCCTTGCGAGTGACCATGATGCACCAGCGTACTGGCGGGGGGCCCCGGCCCACAGGGGCCTCGCGCCCGCCGCCGTCGGGCGCCGCCTGCGAGGACGCCGGACCCGGCCCGCGGGCGCCCCCTTGACGCCCGGGTTAGGTTGGCGCTGTGACTGATCGCACCGATCACCCTGACATCCGCACGCTCGGCGAGCTCCGCGCCGCCGGCGTGACCCACCGGACGCTGCGCGAGGAGATCCGCGAGAACCTCCTGCGCACCCTGGCCGAGGGCGGCGACCCCTGGCCGGGCCTGCACGGGCTCGGGCGCACGGTCCTGCCCCAGCTCGAGCGGGCCCTGCTCGCCGGCCACGACGTGGTGCTGCTGGGCGAGCGCGGCCAGGGCAAGACCCGCCTGCTGCGCACCCTGGCCGGGCTGCTCGACGAGTGGTCCCCCGCCATCGAAGGGTCGGAGCTCAACGAGCACCCCCTGGAGCCGCTGACCGAGGCCTCGCGGCGCCGGATCCTGCTCGAGGGCGACGAGCTGCCGGTGGTCTGGCGGCACCGCTCGGAGCGCTACGTCGAGAAGCTCGCCACCCCGGACACGTCCGTGGCGGACCTCATCGGGGACGTGGACCCGATGCGCGTGGCCGAGGGCCGGCGGCTCGGGGACCCCGAGACCATCCACTACGGGCTCGTGCCCCGCTCGCACCGCGGGATCGTGGCGATCAACGAGCTGCCCGACCTGGCCGAGCGCATCCAGGTGGCGATGCTCAACGTGATGGAGGAGCGGGACATCCAGATCCGCGGCTACGTCCTGCGGCTGCCGCTGGACGTGCTCGTGGTGGCCACGGCCAATCCCGAGGACTACACGAACCGCGGCCGGATCATCACCCCGCTCAAGGACCGCTTCGGCGCCGAGATCCGCACCCACTACCCGCTCGAGCTCGAGGACGAGATCGCCGTGATCCGCCAGGAGGCGGAGCTGATCGCCGAGGTCCCGGACACGATCCTCGAGACCCTGGCCCGGTTCACGCGCCTGCTGCGGGACTCCTCGGCGGTGGACCAGCGCTCGGGGGTGTCGGCGCGGTTCGCCATCGCGGGCGCGGAGACGGTCGCGGCGGCGGCGCTGCGGCGCGCCACGATCCGCGGCGAGGAGGAGGCCGTCGCGCGGATGGTGGACATGGAGACCGCCACCGACGTGCTCGCCGGCAAGATCGAGTTCGAGTCCGGCGAGGAGGGCCGCGAGCGCGCGGTCCTCGACCACCTGCTCCGCCGGGCCACCGCCGAGACGGTCCGCGGCCGCTTCCGCGGTCTCGACCTCGGACCGGTCGTGGAGGCCTTCGACGGCCGCACGACCGTGTCCACCGGCGACGACGTCTCCGCCCGGGACTTCCTCGCCGGGCTCCCCGAGCTGACGGTGTCCGACGACGACGGGCCCGCGAGCGCCTACGACGAGATCGCCGCACGCCTCGGCGCGAGCACGCCGGGGCAGCGCGCCAGCGCGATCGAGCTGGCGCTCGAGGGGCTCTACCTGGCCCAGAAGATCTCCAAGGACGCCGACGAGGCCGGCACCGTCTACGGCTGAGCGCCGCGCGCCCGCGCGGGAACGACACAGAGACGCAGAAGACCACAGAGGGGGCGTCATGCCCGCACACCACCGCTCCTCCCGCTACGGCCGCTACACCGGAGGACCCGATCCGCTGGCCCCGCCGGTGGACCTGTCCGAGGCGCTCGAGGCCGTCTCCGAGGACGTCATGGCGGGGTACTCCCCGGAGCACGCGCTGCGCGAGTTCCTCCGGCGGGGCGGCCGCGACCGGGACGGCCTCGACGACCTGTCCCGGCGGGTGCAGCAGCGGCGGCGCGAGCTGCTGAAGCGCCACGGTCTGGGCGGCACGCTCGAGGAGGCGAAGAAGCTGCTCGAGAAGGCGCTGCGCCTGGAGCGCGAGCAGTTCCTGCGGGACGCCCGGATGGACCCGATGGACCGCTCCTTCCGGGAGATGCAGCTCGAGGGCCTGCCGAGCTCCACGGCCGCCGCCGTCACCGAGCTCGCGTCCTACGACTGGCAGTCCCCGTCCGCGCGGGAGGCCTACGAGCAGATCAAGGACCTGCTGGGCCGCGAGCTGCTCGACCAGCGCTTTGCGGGCATGAAGCAGGCCCTGGAGAACGCCACGGACGCCGACCGGGAGGCCGTGGCGGAGATGCTCCGGGACCTCAACGAACTGCTCGAGAAGCACGGTCGGGGCGAGGACACCGACGAGGACTTCCAGGACTTCATGGCGAAGCACGGGGAGCACTTCCCCGAGAACCCGCAGTCGGTCGAGGAGCTGATCGACGCCATGGCCCGGCGCGCCGCGGCCGCCCAGCGGATGCTGAACTCCATGTCCCCCGAGCAGCGCCAGGAGCTGATGCAGCTCTCCGCCCAGGCCTTCGGCTCCGCCGAGCTCATGGACCAGCTCGGCCGGCTGGACGCCAACCTCCAGGGGCTGCGCCCCGGGGAGGACTGGGGCGGCTCGGAGGACTTCCAGGGCCAGGACGGCCTGGGCCTGGGCGACGGCACGGGCGTGCTCCAGGACGTCGCCGAGCTCGACGAGCTCGCCGAGCAGCTGTCCCAGCTCCACCGGGGCGCCCACCTGGACGACATGGACCTCGACGCGCTCGCACGCCAGCTGGGCGAGGACGCCGCCGTGTCGGCCCGGACCCTCACCGAGCTGGAGCGGGCGATGCGGGACAGCGGCTACCTGCAGCGCGGCGCCGAGGGTGACCTGCGGCTCTCCCCCCGAGCCGTGCGGCGGATCGGGAAGGCGCTGCTGCGGGACGCCGCGCAGAACCTGTCCTCCCGGACCGGTCAGCGCGACACCCGCCTCGCCGGAGCCGCCGGCGAGCCCTCCGGCGCCGGCCGCGAGTGGCAGTTCGGGGACGCCGAGCCGTGGGACACCACCCGCACCATCACCAACGCGATCCGGCGCACGGCCGCCGAGGGCGGCGACGCCCGACAGGGGCTGCGCCTCGACGTCCGCGACATCGAGGTGGTCGAGACCGAGGCGCGCACGCAGGCCGCCGTCGTCCTGCTCGTGGACACCTCGTTCTCCATGGCCGCCGAGGGTCGCTGGGTGCCCATGAAGCGCACGGCGCTGGCGCTCCACCACCTCGTCTCCACCCGGTTCCGGGGGGACCAGCTGCAGATCGTCGCCTTCGGCCGCTACGCCCGCGCCCTGCCGGTCGACGAGCTCACGGGGCTGCCGCCGGTGCGGGAGCAGGGCACCAACCTGCACCACGCGCTGCTGCTCGCCACGCGCTTCTTCCGCCGGCACCCGTCGATGCAGCCCGTCCTGCTCGTGGTCACCGACGGGGAGCCCACGGCGCACCTGCTGCCCGACGGCGAGAGCTGGTTCTCCTGGCCCCCGGAGCCGGAGACCCTGCGCGCCACGGTCGAGGAGCTGGACCGACTCGGCCGCATGGGGGCCCAGGCCACGTTCTTCCGGCTCGGCGACGACCCCGGGCTGGAGCGGTTCCTGCGCCGGATGGCCGAGCGGGTCGACGGGCGCGTGGTGGCGCCGGACCCCGGGGACCTGGGCTCCGCCGTCCTGGACGAGTACCTCGGCGCCCGGGCCGGAGACCCCGACGACCTCTGAGCAGGCCTCCGACGGGACCGGCGGACGGGACCGCGCCGGCCCCCGTCGGTCACCGGGCCGCGGTGGAGCCCCCGTCGGCCGGCGGGGTGGGACCGGACGGGCCGGTGCCGCCCGCACCGTCGGACTCCGCCGAGGAGGAGGCCGCCGAGGAGGCCGCCGCCCCGGAGTGCTTCCCGTGGTGCTCGCCCTGCGCCTCGTGGTCGCCGTGGGCGGCGTGCTCGGCCTCGTGCTCGCCCTTGCCGAAGGGCAGCAGCTCCCACACCAGGACGAGGACCGCGCCCCAGACCAGGCCCAGGACCGCGGAGAAGAAGGTGTTGGTGAGCCAGGCGAGCGCCGCCCCGAGACCGCCGGGAACGGCGTCGTGCACGAGGACCTCGACGTGGTGGACGATCTCGTACGGGGCGTGCCAGCCCAGCTCGTCGAGGCCGACGAGGACGATGTGCCCGCCCACCCAGATCATGGCGGCGGTGCCCACGACCGAGATGACCGTGAGCAGTCCCGGCATGCCCTTGACCAGGCCGTGGCCGATCTTCTGCGTGGTCGGCGAGGACCGCCCGGCCAGGTGCAGGCCGAAGTCGTCCATCCGGATGATCAGGGCCACCACCCCGTACACCAGGACGGTGATGCCGACGGCCACGACCACGAGGATGGCCGCGCGCGAGAGCAGCGGCTCGCCGGCCACCTCGTTGAGGGAGATGACCATGATCTCGGCCGAGAGGATCAGGTCGGTGCGCACCGCGCCCCCGACCATCGTGTCCTCCGCGCTCTTGCCCTTCTCGACCACCGGGGTCTTGGTCTTGGCCCCGTGGCCGGAGATCTTCGACCAGATCTTCTCGGCGCCCTCGAAGCAGAGGTAGCTGCCGCCGAGCATCAGGATCGGGGTCAGCAGCCAGGGCGCGAACTGGCTCAGCAGGAGGATGACCGGGAGGATGAACACGAGCTTGTTGCGCAGCGAGCCCTTGGTGATGCGCCAGATGATGGGCAGCTCGCGGGCCGGGGACACATCCTGGACGTACTGCGGGGTCACGGCGGTGTCGTCGACGACGACGCCGGCCGCCTTCATGCTCGCCCGTCCCGCGGCCGCGCCGATGTCGTCCACGGAGGCGGCGGTGACGCGGGCCAGGGCGGCGACGTCGTCCAGCAGGGCCATCAGACCGCCGCTCATCGGAGGGTCTCCGAGGCGGTCTCAACGGAGGCGGCCGGGGCCGCGGTGGTGATCAGCATGTTGACAGAGTAGGGCCTGCGGGGACCAGATGCTCCCGTGCAGGACGAATGGCCTCCGGTGTCCTGCACGGGAGCCGGTCAGGCCGCCAGCACCTGCGGCTTCGGGGCGCGGTGCCGGCCGGATTCCGCCTGCGCCACGAAGGCGGAGAACAGCCTGCCGCGGTCCGCGGCCGAGCCGTAGGAGTCCTCCGGGTGCCACTGCACACCGACGGCCCACGGGTGGTCGCGGTGCTCCGTGGCCTCGACGACACCGTCCTCGGCCACGGCGGCGACGCGCAGCCGGGGGGCCACGACGTCCACCGCCTGGTGGTGGTCGGACCGGACGGTGAGCCGCTGCGCGCCGAGGACCCCGGCCAGCGTGCTCCCCGGCGTCAGGACCACCTGCTCCTCCGGGCACATCGGGCTCCCCGGCTCACGGCGGTGCCCGTGGCCCGCCCCGAGGTCCGGGACGAGCGTGCCGCCGCACGCGAGGTTGAGCAGCTGGGACCCGCGGCCGACGGCCAGCAGGGGGACGTCGCGGTCGAGGGTCCGGCGGAGGAGGTCGAGGGTGTAGAGATCGGCGCGACGGTCCACGCCGTACGCGTGGGGCACCGCGCCCTCCCCGCCGTAGAGGGCGGGGTCCACGTCCCCGCCGCCGAGCACCAGCACCGCGTCCGCGGCGGCGGGGACCGAAGGGTCGGGCAGCTGCCGGGCGCTGGAGTCGACCAGGACCGGCCGGGCCCCGGTGTTCACCAGGCACTGGAGGGCGGCGCGGGTGAAGCGGCGCATCAGGTCCCGGGTGTCCGGCGCGAGGCCGGGGAAGTTCAGCGAGACCACGGTCGCCACGGTGGGCGCGCCGGCGCGGAGGCTCCACAGTCCCACGGGAGCCACCTCGTGCGCCTTCAGATGAACGGCCTGTCGGTTCATGCGGTCATCTCCTCTTCGATCATGGGGTCGTCGTTCTCGGCCGGGTGGCAGTCACCGCACGGGACGGTGGTCGCCGTCGTCGCGATCCCTCGAGGAAGGATCCCGAGCGGAAGTTCGCACTCCCCATGTGGTCTGCATCACTCTGCCCCAGCCGCACCGGGATCCGGCCCGGTTCCACGGAAGAACATTGCGGAGAATTCACGATCCGAGAAAATCCCCGTCGCCGCGGACGGGAAACCCATCCACCCCCGTGGATCCGCCGCGGACTCCCGGGCCGTGCACCCGAGAACACTCCGCACCGGCGCAGGAGAGGCACGCGGATCCACCTAGTAAGCAACCTTCCCTTTCGGGGTCCTGATCGCTAGCGTAGGACGCGGAGCCGGCGACGACGGATGCGGAGTTCCGCGCCACCACCGGCCACGACAGTCGACGACGGAGGCATTTCATGTTCACGCACAGTCAGACACTCCAGTACCGCTCCACCCCCGAGGCTCCGGACGCGGTCTACGCCCGCAAGCTGCAGGAGGTGATCGGCGGGCAGTACGGGGAGATCACCGTGGCCATGCAGTACAGCTTCCAGGCCTGGAACGCCCACATCCCGGGCAAGTACCGGGACCTGCTCTTCGGCACCGCCGCCGAGGAGTTCGGCCACATCGAGATGCTCGCCACGATGGTCGCCCAGCTGCTGGAGAAGGCTCCGCTGGGCATCACCGAGGACGCCGTCCAGGGTGATCCGGCGGTCGCGGCGGTCATCGGCGGCACGGATCTGCAGCACGCGATCGTGGCCGGGGCCGGAGCACGGCCGGTGGACTCGATGGGCAACCCCTGGTCCGGGTCCTACGTCACCGCCTCGGGGAACCTGCTGGCGGACATGACGTCGAACGTCAACGCGGAGATGCAGGGCCGGGTACAGGTCGCCCGGCTCTACCACATGACCGACGACAAGGGGATCCGGGACATGCTGTCCTTCCTGCTGGCCCGGGACACCATGCACCAGAACCAGTGGATGGCCGCGGTCAAGGAGCTGCAGACCGACGGGCTGGAGCAGATGCCGGTGCCCTCGAACTTCCCGCAGGCCAAGGAGGCCACCGAGTTCTCCTACGACTACTACAACTTCTCCGACGGCGCGGCCGCCGCGGAGGGCTCCTGGGCCTCCGGACCCACTCCGGACGGCAACGGCCAGTTCGGCTACCAGGACCAGCCCATGGCCGGAGTGCCGATGCCGCCTCCCACGCACCCGGATGCCCGGTTCTACGGCACCACCGAGGTCCCCAACCGGGTCGAGAAGGCCGCCGGCACCATCCAGGACAAGCTCAACAAGGAATGACCCCGGCCCGGCGCGCAGCCCCGGGCCACCCGGTGGAGAGGCGCGCCGGCCGGGCCACCCTGCTCGGGGCGGGGCCCGTAGTGGCGGCCGAGCCAGCGGCACAGTCCGTCGAGGCCGGGAACCAGGACGCGCCCGGTCATGTTCGCCTGGTCGAGGTGGTCACGGATCCGCCACTTCAGTCCCGGCGGGATGACGATCTTCCGGTAGAGCTCGGGGTGCTCGCCCAGCCACTCGTGCAGGGAGGACGTGGCCGCGGTAGACCACGTTGATCCGCAGACTGTCGCCGGGGGCTGCCAGTCGTTGTGCGTCAGAGCCGCGATCAGCCCGTACAGGTCGTCCCCGTGGCACCGGCTCCGGTCGGCGGCCGCCCCCCGCCGTGCCGGTACCGCAGACGACAGCGGAGGGCGGCCCGCGAGTGCCCGGCGGTGCGCATCCGGCCCCCGGCGTAGCTCACCCCGCCGCGGGCCCGCGCCGCTATGGCCGCCCACACGCACACCGAGCGCTCCAGCACCCACAGCGGCGCCCACAGCACCGTGCCCGCGGGGAAGACCCGGGCGCCGCCGGCCCGGCGCCGGCCGACCTCGGCCACCCCGCACACGGTGAGGACACCTGCCGCCAGACCTCCCGGATGGCGCACGGCCCGGCACAGCAGGGGCAGCAGGGACAGCTCGGCGAGCAGACGAGGCGGCTGGGCGAAGTCGTCGTAGGCCTGACGGACGCGCTGGCCGACGAAGTGGGGCACCGTGGGGGGCACGCGACCGACGAGCACGTCCAGGGCCACCGCCTCCCGTCCACCGGCGGCGCGCACGGTCCGGACGAGCTCGAGGTTCTCGAACAGGACGTCGCCGTCGTAGCCGCCGGCGGCGATCAGGGCCGACCGGCGCACGCCGAGGGTGCCGGGCCAGTCCCCGCCCAGGGCACGGTTGAGCAGGGCTCGGCCGGTGTCCCAGCGAGCCTGCCAGGGCAGGTGCAGGTAGTAGTTCTGCGGGCGGACCACCTCGGCCTGCTCCAGCAGCGCCACGACCCGTTCCAGGGTCCGGCGGGTGTGGCGCACGTCGTCGTCGGCCACCACGATCCGTTCCTCGTGAGCACCACGCACTCCGGTCATCACCCCCGCGACCTTGCGGTTGACCCCCGGCCACGATTCCGGCCGCACGTGCTCCACCGCGTCCGGCAGCGCCCGGCGATGGGCCGCGAATCGCTCCGGGGCGGAGCCGTCGACCACCGTGACGGGCAACCACGTCACGACCTCGGCCAGGTACCGGGCGAGCTCGTCCAGGCCGGAGTCGTCGGCCCACTTCAGCGGCAGGACGTAACGGGCATCGGCCACGGGGCCGGGAACAGGGGAATCCGTGACGGGCCGCCGGGCAGTCGCCCCGACCGGGGCCTGCCCACGACGGCCGGTTCCGGCCTTCGTGACGACGGTGTGGTCCACTCGAGCATCCTTCAGTGACAACGGCGCACTGCGGGCCGGCTGCTCGACCACTCATCACCCTATTCACACTCCGTGCCCCGGCACCACGCCCCAGCCGAAAAGCGCACTCCGATCCGCCGGGCGGCGCCCCGGTGCCGTCGGTGGTCAGCGGCTCCCCCGGCCGGTGGAGGGATCCTCGCCGCGGCGCATCACCGGCAGGTGCTCGACCCGGTGCGCGAGACCGCCCAGACCGGTGCTGACCGCGCGCAGGACGGGCTCCCCGCGCCCGGGTCCGCGCAGGACGATCCCGTCCACGAGGTCCCGCAGCCGGTCCAGGACCGACAGGGGCAGGGCCGCGACCACGTTGCCCGGCGGGCGCCGGGCCACCACGGGATGGGCGCGGGTGGGGGCGGTGCGCCGGACCACCTCCCAGGCCAGGCCCAGCCCGCGCAGCCGGGCCGGGCCCAGCACGGCTTGCAGACGCGGGAGCAGCTCGTCCTCCTCGTCCCGCACGTCCTCCCGCAGGACCTCGGCCAGCCGCTCGAGCAGGGGCGCCCGGGCGGGGTCCCCGGCAGGCACGGCCTCGAGGTCGGTGACGAGCTCGTTGACCTCCTGGTGCTCCTGCTCCACCTGCAGCGTCAGCTCGTGCCCGTCCGGCAGGACCCGGCGCATCACGGGCCACAGCACCGCCTCCTCGGCGAAGGCGTGGGGGAACACCAGACGGTGGATCCGCAGCAGCACCTGCCCCTGGCCGCCGGCGCCCGCCCCCTCCAGCTGCCGCAGCAGCCGGTCGAGCTCGACGTGGTCCTTCTTCTGCCGGGTCAGCACGCTCAGCCGCCCGCCGAGCTCCGGGACGGTCTGGTCGGCGATCGAGTCCATCGTGGCCACCTCTCGGGACGTGCCCGGTGCCGGTCACCGGGACGGGGTCGGCCGCGCCGTGACGGGGTGCCGGCAGCGCCGGGGCACGTCGGACCCGAATTGCCGGCCGGCCGTTCCGAACATGATAAGCCTGCTGACTCACGAGGTGCCCTCCGGCGGCGGAGCACTGGCCCGGCTCGTCGGCGCCCGTCCCGGTCCGCGGCCCGATCACCTCGCACGACGGCCGGGGGCTGTCCTCGGCGCTCGCGGGGAGCCCTCGGCCGCGGCTACAGCGCGGGGTCGATCATGATCATGCCGGCGACCGTCGCGGTGTCGAAGACCGGCAGCAGCGCCGCCGCCTCCTCGAGGCCGATGGTGCGCTCGATGAGCCGCTGGGGGCGCAGCACGCCCTGCTCGATGAGCGCCAGCATGGCCGGGTAGTCGGCCGCCGCCATGCCGTGGCTGCCGAGCAGGTCGAGCTCCCAGCCGATGACCCGGGCCATCGGCACCCGCGGGTGGCCCGCGACGGGCGGCAGCAGACCGATCTGCACGTGCCGTCCGCGGCGGCGCAGACTGAGCACGGAGTCGGCGCAGGTCTGCTCGCTGCCCACGGCGTCGACGGCGACGTGGCTGCCCCCGCCGGTGAGGGCCGCGACCGCGGCCGGGACGTCCGTCCCGTCCGCGCGCAGGGTGTGCTCGGCGCCGAGCGCACGGGCGACGGCGAGCGCCTCCGGATTGCGGTCGACCGCGATCACGCGCCCGCCCAGGGCGCGGGCGATCTCCACCGCGCTGAGCCCCACGCCGCCGGCCCCGACCACCGTCACCCACTCCCCCGCGACGACGCGCGCCCGGCCGGCCAGTGCCCGGTACGCGGTGGCGAAGCGGCAGCCCAGGCCGGCCGCGGTCGCGACGTCGACGTCCTCGGGCACGGCCACGAGGTTCGTGTCGGCCGCGTGCAGGGCGACGTACTCGGCGAAGGACCCCCAGTGCGTGAACCCCGGCTGCTGCTGGTCGGGGCAGACCTGCGCGGCGCCGGAGCGGCACCAGTCGCACCGGCCGCAGCCGCAGACGAACGGGACGGTCACCCGGTCCCCGATCCTCCACCGGCGCACGCCCGCACCCACCGCGGAGACCACTCCGGCGAGCTCGTGCCCGGGGACGTGCGGCAGGGCGATCTCGTCGTGCCCGGCCCAGGCGTGCCAGTCGCTGCGGCACATGCCCGTGGCCAGCACCCGGACCACCACCCCGTCGGCCGGGGCCGTGGGCTCGGGGACGTCACGGACCTCGGGCCGTCCTCGGACGGCGTCGACCACCACTGCGCGCATGCTCCCACTCTTCCACGACCTCGCGGCGCGGGCCCCGGCCGCACGCGGCTCTTCTCTCCGGCACGCCGAGCAGTCATCATCGTGGGACGAGGCAGTCGCCGAGGGCGAAGGAGCACCAGCCATGTCACGGACCCGCGTCCACAACTTCTCCGTCTCGCTCGACGGCTTCGGCACCGGCGAGGGACTGAGCCGGGAGGCTCCCTTCGGGCACGCCGGGGAGAGGCTGCACGAGTGGATGATCGCCACCCGGTTCGGGGCGCCGATCGTCGGGCGCCAGGGCGGCTCCGCCGGCGTGGACGACGCGTTCGCCCAGCAGCACGAGCCGGGCATCGGCGCCGAGATCATGGGCGCGGGGAAGTTCGGCCCACCGGGCTGGCAGGACGACGCCGACTGGACGGGGTGGTGGGGGCCCAATCCCCCGTTCCACACCCCCGCCTTCGTGCTGACCCACCGCCCGCGGCCGTCGATCGAGATGGAGGGCGGCACCACCTTCCACTTCCTCGACGCCGCACCGGCCGAGGCGCTGCACACCGCCCGTGCGGCGGCCGGCGGACGGGACGTCCGCATCGGCGGCGGCCCGACCGTCCTGCGAGACTTCCTCGCCGCCGGCCTGATCGACCACATGCACCTGGTCCAGGTGCCGATCCTGCTCGGCCGCGGCGTGCGGGTGTGGGACGGGCTGGAGTCAATGGAGGAGGACTACGAGATCGAGGCCGTCTCGGCGCCCACCGGGGTCACCCACCTGACCTTCGATCGGAAGGCATCGTGACCAGGGCGGCCGAGAGGCACTCCTTGGACCTGATCGACCTCGCCCGCATCACCCCGGCAATGACCGAGCTCGTCGGGGGCAAGGCGGCCGGCCTCGGGGCCCTCCTCCGCGCGGGCGAGCGCGTGCCGGACGGGTTCTGCCTGACCACCGAGGCCCACCGCCGGGGAACCGTGCCCGAGCGGGCGGTTCTGGCGGCCTACGAGCACCTCGGCGGCGGCCCGGTCGCCGTCCGCTCCAGCGCCACGGCCGAGGACCTGCCGGACGCCAGCTTCGCCGGCCAGCAGGACACCGTCCTCGGCGTGGAGGGCGGGGACGCACTGCTCGCGGCGATCCGGCGGTGCTGGGCCTCCCTGAACAGCGAGCGCGCGGTCGCCTACCGGGCCGCACAGGGCCTGGAGGTCGAGGAGCCGGCGATGGCCGTCGTCGTGCAGCGCATGGTCGACCCGGCGGCCGCCGGGGTGATGTTCACGGCCAACCCGCTGACCGGGACCCGCACGGAGACCGTCGTCGACGCGGTGCCGGGCCTGGGCACCGGCGTGGTGGACGGCGCCACGGACACCGACCACTACGTCCTGCCCGGGCGCGGCCCGCTCCCCGGGGACCAGGACCACGGCTGCCTCTCCCCCGACCGGCTCCGCGAGCTCCAGCGGACCGGGCAGCGGGTGCAGCGCGCCCTCGGCGGCCCGCAGGACATCGAGTTCGCCTACGACGCGGACGGCACGCTGTGGCTGCTGCAGTCCCGTCCCATCACCACCCTCTTCCCGCTCCCGGCGGGGACCGACCCGGTGCACGGAGACCCGCGCATCTACCTGGAGATCGGCCACATGCAGGGCCTGCGCCGCCCGGTCACGCCCATGGGCGTGTCCGTGCTGCGGGAGACGACCCGCCGCTGGCTCCGGATCATCGGCGTCGACGGCGCCGTGGTCGACGCGTTCCTCGTCGAGATCGGCGGCCGGCTGTTCACGGACCTGACCGGCCTCGTCCGCAGCCCGCGCCTGCACTCCGGCGTCCCCGAGATGGTGCAGGTCTACGGCCCGGCCGTGGCGCGGGGCGTGCGGCGGGTCCTGGACGACCCCCGCTACGCGCCCCGCCCCGCTCCGCGCGGTCGGCGCGTGTTCTCGGCCGGTGCGACCGCCCGGCTGCTCCTGGCCACCGTGCCGGCCTCGCTGCTCGGCGCGCTGCGGGCCCTGGCACGGCCCGCCGCCGCCCGCGAGCGGGCGTTCCGCGAACTCGAGCGGGTGCGCCGGCAGCCCTGGACCGAACCGGTGGACACGGCGAGCCGGATCCGCTCCGCCGCCGGTCTGCAGGACGCGACGATGACCGGGCCGATGATGCGCTCCCTGCCACCGCTCTGGGCGGCGCTCATCGCGCAGGGGCTGGCCGGCCGGCTGCTGCGCGGCATCCTGCAGCCCGGCGATCTGAACGCGACCCTGCGGGGCATGCCCCACAACGTCACCACCCAGATGGACCTGGAGCTCTGGTCCGTCGCCGAGGCCGCCCGCCCGCACCGCGAGCTGCTGGGCGGCACCGCCCCTGATGAGCTCGCGGTGCGCTTCTCGCGCGGCGAGCTGCCCGAGTTCGGCCTGACGGCCTTCCTGCGGGAGTACGGGATCCGCGGCAGCGCCGAGATCGACGCCGGCTCCCCCCGCTGGGCCGACGACCCCACCCCCGTGTTCGCCGCCCTGGCCGGATACCTGCAGGTGACCGACCCGGAGCAGGCCCCGCCGGCCCGGTTCGCCCGCGCCGCCGAGGAGGCCGAGGCCGCTCTGGCGGACCTCGTCGACCGCGCGGGGCGCACCCGGCCGCTGCGGGCCCGCATCGCCGGCGTCCTGCTGCGCCGGAGCCGGGAGCTGGCCGGACTGCGCGAGCTGCCCAAGTTCCTCTGGCTCACCCCGCTGGCCGAGGTGCGCCGGCAGCTGCTCACCGCAGGGGCCGAGCTCACCGGGCGCGGACTGCTGGAGCGGACGGAGGACATCATGTTCCTGACCCTGGACGAGGCCCTCGAGGCCGCGCGCGGCACGGACCTGCGCGCGGTGGTGACCGGGCGGCGCCGGGAGCACGGGCGCGAGGCCCGACGGCGGCAGGTCCCGGGCCTGCTGCTGTCCGACGGCACGAACCCGATGGCCCTGCCCGACGACGACCCCGCCGAGCACGGGCCGGACGTGCTGGTCGGCCAGCCGGCGGCCACCGGGGTCGCGACCGGGCCGGTGCGCATCGTGCACCACCCGTCCGAGGCGAGGCTGCAGCCCGGTGACATCCTCGTCGCCCCGACCACCGATCCGGGCTGGACCCCGCTGTTCCTGACCCTCGGCGGACTCATCACCGAGACCGGCTCCACGATCGCCCACGGCCCGACCGTGGCCCGCGAGTACGGCATTCCCGCCGTCATCTGCGTGGCCGACGCCACCACCCGCCTGGCCGAGGGGCAGGTGGTCACCATCGACGGCGCCACGGGTTTGATCCGGCTGCACGGCACGGAAGTCCCGCCGGAGCACGAACCCCGGTGAACGGCCCCGTCTGCACGGCGCTCGCTCGGCACAGTGCGCGCTGTGACTCCGCTCGACCGTCCACCGAACCACCCCGTTGTTCCCACGACGTCGCACAGGACCCGATCGGCGCCATGCCCACGGCGGCTCCCGCCTCCGGCGGAACAGCCACCGCTCCTTGCGGCCATCAGGGCCTGGGCGGGTGCCGCGGTGCGGGGCTCAAGGGCTGGCCGGGGTGCAGGAGGCCCGGGAGCCGTAGCGCAGCCACTCCGGGAGGCCGGCCGTGAAGGCCTCGCCGAGGACGGGGTCGTCCGTGGTGGTCCAGTCCACCCGGGCGTCGACCTCGGGTTCGTGCTTGTCCCACTCGAACCAGTTGATCATCTTCAGCTGTGGGAACCGGGCCGGGACCGAGTCGTCGAACAACTGTTCCCACCAGGCCTGCTTGATGGCCAGCTGCTGCGCGCCCTCGGTCTCTTCGGGGTTGTAGAAGGCGGCGGTCTCGGGGATGGCCACCGGCTTGCCGTGCTCCTGCCCGTAGATCGTGTAGAAGTCGGGGACGACGGTGAAGTCCCCGTCGTCCCCGTCGTAGTCGCCGGTGAGCTGGTCGGCGAACTTGTCCGGCTCAGGGATCTCGTTCTCCCCCCAGGGGAAGTCCGAGCCCCAGTGGTAGAGGGACATACCCACCCAGTCCACGGCCTCGTCGCCGGGGTAGTACGGGGCGTAGGGGTCGTCGGCCATGGTGAGCTCACCGTCGCCGTCGGTGTCGAGGGCATCCAGGTCCTGGGTTCGCGTCTCGTCGCGGCTTTCGATGAAGGGGTAGCCGCCGCCGTAGTTGGGCGCCCACATCATGGCCGAGCCCGGCGCGCCCTGGTGCACGCCACGGGCCACCGTCCGGAAGGTGTCGATGTATGCCTGGGGCTGCTGGCCCCATTCGCGCCAGGACCCGTTCATCTCATGGCCGAAGCGCACGATGACCGGCACTCCGGCGCTGTTGAACTGCGCCAGGTCATCCACCAGGGCCCTCACGGATTCCTCGGTGACCGCCTCCAGGCCCTGACGGGGCTCGAGGGTCAGCAGCATGATCTGCCCATCGGCCCGGATCTCCGCGGCCGCATCACGCAGGTCCGAGCGCTTGTCCTCGTCGTAGGGGAAGTCCGTGAAGACGACGGTGACCGCCGGCCGGTGGCCGAGGTCAGCTGCGTAGTCGGCCAGTGGGCGGTGGTCCAGGTCCACGTTGGTCCCGAAGAGCACCCCGTCGGGCACGAGCTTCTCCGCGGGGAGCACCTCGCACCGCTCCTCCAGGACCCCCACGTCAGGCTCGGGATCCCCGGTCAGATCGGAGTACGTGATCATCCCGCCGAGGGCGAGAGTCGCCATGACCACGGCAGCCACCAGATGCTGTTCCTTCACAGGGACAGAGTAACCAATGTAAATGTACTTTCATGTGTTTGCTCGCGCAGGAGAGACGGTGACAGCGATGCCCCCTTGCCGCGATCCGCAGGGGATCCAGCAGAGCTGCGGTCGATCACCGTCTGCTGCGGATCTGACCACACCGTGAGCTCCAGCGCTGCGCCGGCATACAACGCCACCACTGCTGCTGTGCTCGAGGCAACGCCCGGCCGCGCATCACCCGACACCGTCCACAAGCTCACGCACGACTCCAGGCATGCGCAGTCTCACCACGGAACGGCCCGCGTGCGGCAGTCCCGAATCCTCATCTGACGGCGCTGTGGGCGGCTTCCTGTGCCGAGCATGTCCTGCACCTGGTCGAGGACGCTCATCCCATGGACCTGCGGCCACACCATGGGCGCCGCCCGGGACATGCACAGGGCAGCTTGGTATGCGGCCTACGCAGCCGGCCAGGCCGGAGCGACAGCCCACGTGGCCGCCCATGACCTCGGTGCGGCAGCCCATCCGATCGAGGCAGCACGAGCCGCCGCTGCGCGCTCTGACACCGAGACCGCGGGTCAGCCGGAATGCCGGTGGCAGCGTGCACGATTGCCGGAAGCGGTTCGCGAGCTCGTGCTCGAGGACCAGCACAGGCGCAACGACCTCTGCTGGTCCGTCTCCACCTGCTGAACGGGTGCCAGCAGCGGCGAAGCAGTAGGCGCGGGCATGGTCGACAGGAGGCCGATAATCGGTCCTATGTAAAGCGGCAGGTGCACCATTATTGCCTCTCCTCCTTGCGCCAGTCCCGCGGAGACGACTGCGGCTGCACCCCGGCTGACAGCCCCATCGAAGGCGGAGGGGCGCTGTCGTGTGCAGTCACGGTCGTGTGCCTGTGGTCAGAGAATGCGTTTCTCGCCGGTGCGGACAATCCTCAGCCAACGGTAGCCATATCCCGGCAGATCGATCTCCAGAGGACCTGCGGTGAAGGCGACGGACTCGTTGCCGAGAAGATCGATGACATGGGTGATGTCCTCGCTGTCCTGCAGGTCGATGGCTACCCGGCGGGCATCATCGGCGAAGTTGTGCATCGCCACGAGCTGCCCGTTGGGACTGGTGAGGCAGTGCGCGAGGACGCAAGGATGCTCCTGCTCGAGGATCTCGAACGCCCCCCACCCGATCTCCGGCGACTTCCTGTAGGCGGCGATGAGTTCGCGGATGAAGTGCAGAAGGGAGTCCGGGTCGTGCTGTTGGGCCGACACGCTGACGTGTGTCGGGGAGGCGCCTCCTTCTACGAGGGGCAGTGGCAGCTTGTCCGCGTCCGCGTGCGAGAAACCGCCGTTGGCCTCCCCTGACCATTGCATGGGTGTGCGCACCGAGGAGCGTCCCCGCAGTGTCGAGTGCTCTGCCATGCCGATCTCCTCCCCGTAGTAGAGGACCGGTGCCCCTGGCAAGGAGAAGATGAGGCTGTACACCATTTTGATGCTGCGGGGGTCATTGCTGAGCATGGGGGGCAGCCGTCGGACGATACCCCGCCCATGGATCCGCATCGATTCCTCGGGTGCGAAGGCGTCGAACACCTCGTCTCGCTCCTCGCCGGTGAGCTGGTCGAGAGTGAGCTCATCATGGTTACGCACGAAGTTCGCCCACTGGTTGACCGTTGCCAGATCGGGCCTCTGCGCCAGTGCCTCAACGAGCGGTGTCGCGTCCTGCCGGGCCAGGGCGAGGTAGAGACGCTGATTGGCCACGAAGTCGAATTGCATGGTCAGCTCGTTGCCGCTGTCACCGAAGTACGCTTCCTGCTCCTCGTAGGGAAGGTTCACCTCGCCGAGCATCATCCCGGTTCCGCTGCGGCGGCCGACATAGCCTCGCAGCGCTCGGAGGTAGTCGTGTTCGTTGCGCCCGTCAGCTGCGATGAGGAACGGGACCGCATCGACCCTGAAACCGTCGATGCCCAGCTGCAACCAGAAACCGATGACTTTCGCGATCTCCTCGCGCACTTCCGGATTGGCTGTGTTGAGGTCCGGTTGATGGCGGTAGAACGAGTGCTCGTAGTACTGACCGGCTTCCTCGTCGTAGCGCCAGACACCGTCTTCCTTGTCGGGGAACATGTTCGCTCGCCCGTCTTCGGGCTTGTCGTCGCGCCAGATGTAGTAGTCGCGGTAGCGGTTGTCCTTGCTGGAGCGTGCTTGCTGGAACCAGGGGTGCTCCACCGAAGTGTGGTTCACGACCAGATCGATGATGACGCGCATCCCGCGGTCGTGGGCGGTGCGGACCATCTCGACGAAGTCACCCAGGTGTCCGTTGCGTTCGTTGACGCCGAAGTAGTCGGAGATGTCGTAGCCGTTGTCCTGGCGCGGTGAGGGATAGAACGGTGCAAGCCAGATGCACGTCACACCGAGCTCCTCGAGGTAGTCCAGGCGCTGGCCCAGACCTTCAAGGTCGCCGACACCGTCGTCGTTCCAATCCATGAACGTCTCGACGTTGAGGTTGTAGAAGACCGCGGTCTTCCACCACAGGTCGCTGGTGTCGGTGATCCTCATCGGCCAGTCACCACCTGGGGTAGGACACGCTCCACCGTGGCGGACGGGAAGTGACCCTGCTCCACCCCGAGGGGGTGAAGACTGATCCGGTCCCCTTCCCGCCCGGGGGAATCGGCGAGGAGTTCTGTGCCCTCGGTGTAGTTGTCGGTGACGAACACGGACTCGGCAACGACGTCCGCCAAGATGTGCTCAGCTACCCGGTCCTCAGGACCGAGCGTCTCAAGGTGCCAGGACAGCGGCGGCAGTTGCTCATGCGAGCAGTGAAATCCCAGGACAATCACGGCGCATACCTCACTCATCAGACGGGGGTGTTGCAGGTCGTGCCCCTCAAGCTTCATCTGTCCAGGTCGCTCCGGGCAAGGCGAGCAACACCGTCTCGCCCGGAAAGGCATGAGCTGATCCCCGAAAATAGGGTGCTCCTACCGGCACCGAGCGGTTCTGGGGCGCTGCTGGTCGGTCCTGGCGAGCCAGTGCCGGCAGCGGTGGATAAAGCGGGAACCGGTCCCTGTCCCGCGACGGGTCTGTTGGACGCTTCCATTCCACGCAAGGATGAGGGTCATGGCAGCGCTCAGGAAGTACCCGTAGGAACTACGTGAGCGCGCGACCCGGATGGCGCTCGAGGCGCGACGGCATCCGGCGACGATGGTCAGTGCGCTGGCGCGTATCAGGCAGCAGCTGGGGATCAATGCCGAGAGCCTGCGCAACTGGGTGAGGCAGGCCGAGGTCGATGAGGGATACTGCCCCGGGATCACCACCGATGATGCCCAGCGGCTGGCAGAGCTGACAAAAGAAGTACGGGGGTCACTTCAAGGCCAACGCCAACTGCAGCGTCGCTCTCGCGTGAAGTGGCCGGTAGCCGGGCCTTATCTGCGGTAGGTCATCTCTCCGTGGCCATGTGTTATTGCTCCGCATCGTGGTCCCTCTGGTGGGCCTTGCGGCGTTCGTGGGTCCTTGTGCGGTGAAAGCGCTCCAACTGCGCTCGGAGTTGTTCCCGGGTGATCTGATGGCGGCGGGCGTGCCGGCGGATTTCCCAGGGGTAGTAGTAGGGCGTCGAGGCGATCTGCTCGTCGGTGCGCCATGCCCCTGCGCTGAGGTAGCGCACGACCGTGTTGAGCAGTGCCAGCAGAGGCACTGCGAACAAGGCCCCGGTGACGCCGTAGAGGATCGTGCCGGTCGCCACGGCCAGGAATACCGCCAGCGGGTGCAGGGACACGGCTTTGCCCAGAATCAGCGGCTGGAGCACATTGCTCTCGACCTGCTGGACGAGCAGCACCACGCCCAGCATGAGCAGCGCGTTGGTCGTCCCGTTGGCCACCAGGGCCACCAGCACCGCGACCGCCCCGGTGACCACCGCGCCCACGATGGGAATGAAGGCACCGAGGAACACGAGGATGCCGATCGGCAGGGCCAGGGGAACCCCGAGCAGGGCCGCGCCGACACCGATGCCCACCGCATCGATGACCGCCACCAGTCCCTGCGCCCGAGCGTACTGGACCAGGGCGACCCACCCGTGGCGGCCCGCGCCGTTGACCGCTCGGCGTACCGGCATCGGGAAGAGACGGACCAGAAACAGCCAGATCCGTTCACCGTCGGTCAACAGGAAGAGCAAGGTGAAGAGCAGGATCACGATGCCGGTGAGCACGTGACCTGCTGTGGCTCCTGCGGACAGCGCCCCGTCGAGCAGGGCCTGGCTGTTGTCCTGGACGGTGGCCCCGAAGTCGTTGATCCAGGCCTCGAGCTCCTCCGCGCCGAAGCCCAAGGGGGTGCCCTCCAGTTGGTCCAGCAGCTGGCGGGTGCCGACCACCACGCTGTCGGAGAGCTCGGTGAAGCCCAGCACGATCTGCCGTCCCGCCAGCACCAGCAGCCCGATGACGAAACCAACCAGCCCCAGCACGGTAGCCCCGGCGGCCGCACCGGCAGGCACCCGGTGACGACGGGCCCACACCACCACCGGAAAGAGCAGACCGGCCAACAGACCTGCGATGAGCACCGGGATGACGACCACCGTGAGCGTGGAGAGCAGATACCCGAGCGCACCCACGGCCGCGAGCACGACGATCAGCCGCCACGACCATGCCGCAGTCACCCGCACCGGAACCGGCACCTGGGCGGCCTCACCCTGAACCGGGGGCAACCCGGGCCCGGGCTCGGTGCCGGTGGAGCGCTGGTCGCTGTGAGCGGTCGGGGCCATGAAGTGATCCTGGCACGATCACTGCCCGGCCCGCTGGCCGGTCTCAGGACGCGCGCGAGAACGATGCGGTGGTCTCATCTGCGGTTCCGGTGAGCTGGCTGATGCCCGGTTCTGCACCGTTCACCGTCATCGATTCCGACCCGCGGGTCTGCCCGACGGCCCCGGACTCGTACGGAACTCTCAGGACGAAACCGGTTGTGACCTGCAACGTCGGTTCCCTATCGTGGGAGGACGGTTCGCCATCGGGTCCCCCTTCAGCTGTGGGGCCCAGAGTATTGCACGCGATGAAGGGTGCTGCCATGGACCACAAGCTCTCCGTGCTCGTCCAGATCGATCTCGACGGCCGCTACGTACGCCTTCTCGTCACCGGGTGCGTGACCGAAGCCAACCAGCACGTGCTCTATCCACTGGTCCACCGAGCCCGGACATTGATTCCGCCGGTGAAGGTCACCCTCGACCTGACCTGCGCCCAGCACGTGGAGGCGCCCGCCGTGGATCTGTTGCGCTGGGCCCTCGACCAGGACGATCGCGACTCCAACACCAGCCCGGTAGAGGTGCTCACCGGAGAGGAACTGCCCCACCACCGACACGAGATCGCCCCGGCGACACAGCCCCGTGCTGTCTCGCCGGTCCCCCGGCCGGTGTGAACATGCTCAGGTCTGCTCAGCACAGCTGGCGCTGCTCACCCAGGCCCCGAGCGAGCTCAACGAGCGGCTGAGCGCTACTCCGAATGGGGCAGCAGCGACCGCAGTCGCTCAGACCGCCGACCCCCACGGGACAAGGCACCAGATGGGCCGATGTGAGGAAGTGTGGGTCACGGGCGGGCCCGCACCTGGTCACCACCGACCCCGTCACCCCACAGGAGCAGACCCCCAAGCGTCCTGGCCTCTGGAGACAGGAACCTTGAGGATGCTCACCTCCGTGGACCTGAAGAAGTGATGCCTGCGGCACGGGAAACCCCGGACACCCTTGAAGGCTCCACAACATCCGGCTTCTGGCAAGAGCGCCGCCACCGCGAGAACAATGTGGCTACAACTTCCCGGGAGGTTGCGCAGAACAGAACAAAACGCCTTGTCGGACGTATAAAAGCCTGCTTACGGTGCAGGTACGCGCCAGGGTCGGCTCGCGATACACCGGCCCGGTGACCACGGCCCGACCCCAGGAGGCACATCATGAGGACGCGTAAACAGCACACCACCCGCAAGGCTGCCGTGAGCGTGCTCGCCGTCGCCGGACTCGCACTGGCAGGATGCGGCAACGGCGAGGACGAGGCTGGCACCGAGGTCGAGGACATCACCGGCGGGGAGGTCGCCGAGACTCCCCCGGCCGAGGCGGAGGGCACCCAGACCCGCATGCCCTTCTACGGGGCCTACGACCAGCAGTTCGTCGACGACCAGGCGGTCTACGAGGGTCAGGAGGTCACTCTCACGGCTGAGGTCGTGGAGGTCGTCTCCTCGCACGCCCTGGAAATCGGTGACCCGAACGACATCACCCTGGATCCTTTGCTCGTGATGCACGATCTCGGCGCCACCGGGCTTGAGCCGGACCAGGCCGTGGAGGTCGTCGGCACGGTCATGGCCTCCTTCGACCTGGCCACCGTGGAAGAGGAGTTCGGGCAGAGCCTCGAGGACGAGCTCTACACCGACTACGAGGGCGACCCGTACCTGCTGGCCACCGAGGTCACCCCCACCGAAGCGACCGATGAGGAGACCACAGGGTAGTCCCCCCGGAAGGCCCTGAAGGCCCTCACCGCCAGGGGTCCCCGTACGTACCAGCACGGGTGCCCCCGGATCACCTGGACCTCGAGGACCCCGTGATCGGGCTCGACGTCGACAACGAGGCCTCACAGGAAAGCCCCCGTGGTCAACGGCTGCTCGTGTCGTCCGTACACGAGACGTTCAACCATGACCGGACCGAGATCAACGACTCCTCCAGCGCGGGGGCGTTGAAGCGGTCAGCGTCCACGGTGGGGGTGTCCGCAATGTCTTGAGCAGTCGTGAGTTCCTCACCGTAGGAGTCGATGAGCAACTGGATCTGGGAGAACTCCGCGACCAGTTCCGGGGGCACGGTGGCCACCATCTCGGCGACCTGGTCCTCCACCCGTTGCACGTCCTGCACCTGCTCGGTCACCCGCAGGCTGGACGGGAGCACGGACAGCGTCAGAACATGATCGGCTACCGCAGCGCAGGCCTCGTCCTGGTTGCCGTAGGCTCCCCACCGGTCGGTGGCTGGTGCCGCACTCCCAGGGGCCCCACCGGGGGCACGGGTCGAGGACGGCGTCTCCAATCCTGAACCCGTCGGGGCGGTTCCCTCTGGAGAGGCACACCCGACCAGCACCGTGCAGAGCACTGCCAGCAGATGTCCTCCGCGCGCACGAGCGAGAGGGCTCTGCCGCATCGGTGTCGACGACGGGCGCATCGGCGATGCCTCCTCACCGGCAGCACGGACAGTCGTTGCCGCTAGCCTAGGCGCCGCTCAGAACTCTGTAGCGCCGCAGGTCGTCCGGATTGCCGAATCGGTCGCAGGCCACGGCATGC
The DNA here is from genome assembly GCF_042802875.1 of Kocuria sp. NPDC057446. Taxonomy (NCBI): domain Bacteria; kingdom Bacillati; phylum Actinomycetota; class Actinomycetes; order Micrococcales; family Micrococcaceae; genus Kocuria; species Kocuria sp. NPDC057446. Next base: position 50,253 of record NZ_JBHVDI010000001.1, read on the forward strand.
GTGCACTCTTCTAGGGTGAAGCCGGTGGCAGGGTGCTACCCACCACGGGTGGTTGTTGGCGTTCGGGGCGGTGCAACGAGGTGGCCGGGGCGTGTCCCCGGTCGGTGGAGGAGGGTCATGGGTTGGGTCGTGCTGGTGGTGCGCACGGCGGCACTGGCCGTGGCGATCGGGGCCCTGACGCTGCGCGCGGACTGCGCCTTCGTCACCCGCACCTGTCTGGGCACGAACCTCTTCAGCTACTTCACCGTCCACAGCACCATCCTGCTGATTCTTGTCCTGGGTCTGACATTGATCCATCACGCCCACCGTGGCGCTGAACCGGTGTGGCTGACAGCTTTTCGCGCTCTGGCGACCACCTACATGATCGTCTCCGGGGTTGTGTTCACGATCATGCTCGCCAACGCCGAACTGTTCGGCTATCTCTTCCTCGTGCCCTCCTCCTCGAAGGTGCTGCACTTTGTACTACCCGTCTACGCCGTCGCCGACTTCCTGCTGGGACCGGGGCGGCACCGGCTGGCCGTGTCGACCGCCTGGACGTCGATGGTGTATCCGGTGCTGTGGGCGGCCTACACCCTCGTCCGCGGTCGGTTGGTGGGCTGGTACCCCTACTTCTTCCTGGATCCCGACCAGGTCGGCGGCTACACCGCCGTCGGCCTGTACTCGCTGGGGGTCTCCGCGCTCATCTTGACCACAGCGCTGCTCGTCGCCGCCGCCACCCGCCTGCCCAGCCTGCCGGCACGCCCACTATCACCGGCACAAAGGTCATCCGGTCACCGAGGACACCAGCGGCGCGGAGTCTGACCCGGCACCACTCCGGAACGTGTCCGGTAGCCGGGTCACAGGTGGGTCCATGCTCTGCCGGTTTCATCGAAGGGCCAGCGCATCCCGGTGGATGGAGGTTGTTCGGGGTGCGGATACTCAGAGTCCACACCGGTATCGCCGCCGGTCCGTGCCGGTTCCGCCCTCGGCCGCCGGTGCCGATGGGCCACCTAGAGTGGGCCCACCGTCCCATCCGCGGCGGCGGCCGCCCGCAGCGACTCCTGCCGCCTGAGGTCCAGGAGCACTGCCATGACCAACCCGTCCCCCACCCAGCCCTCCGATCAGCGCACCGGCTCCAGCGGCGCCGACGCCGTCCTGGCCGCCCACGATCGACCGGACCCGCCGGCCGAAACCACCGACGGCGAGGGCACTGGAGGCGGGCCGCCCGTCGCCTCCGCCGCCGGCCCGTGGTCCGATGCCCTGGGCCGGGCCGGGTCCCGAGCGGCCCAGGTCTTGCTGGTGGCCGTCGTCGTGGCCGGGATCGTGTGGCTGCTGCTGCGCGTGACGGTCGTGGTGATCGCACTGCTGGTGGCCCTCATCCTCGCCGCAGCGGTGTCCCCGCTGGTGCAGTGGCTGGTAGGCAAGGAGTGGTCACACCTGTGGGCCACCCTCGCCGCCTTCCTGGGCATTCTCGTCCTGCTGGGCGGGCTGGTCACCGGTGTGGTCCTCGCCATCAGCAACGAATGGGACGACCTGGTCTCCTCCGCCGAGGAGGGCTGGCAGGAGCTCCAGGAGTGGGTGGCGTCCGGTCCGCTGCCCATCGACACCATCGCGATCGACACCGCGATCCGTCAGGTCATCGACGTCGTCACCGACGGCAGCATAGCCGGCAACGTCGCCGACAGCGCCGTCACTGGGATCGCCGCCGCCACCGAGGTCCTCACCGGAGCGGTGCTCACGATCGTCATCCTTTTCTTCTTCCTCAAGGACGGCCACCGGATGTGGAACTTCGCCCTGCGCTGGTTCCGCGGGTCCACGCGGGCGAAATTGGCCGAATCCGCCGACCGCAGTGCCGAGGTGCTCGGCGGCTACATGCGCGGGATCGCGATCATCGCCCTGGTGGACGCGCTCATCATCGGCATCGGACTGGCCCTCGTGGGCATCCCCCTGGTCCTGCCGCTGGCGGTCATCGTGTTCATCGGCGCCTTCGTGCCCCTGATTGGGGCCACCGTGGCAGGGATCTTCGCCGCCCTGGTCGCCCTGGTGACCGCCGGGCCCGTCGAGGCGCTGATCGTGGTCGCGATCGTGGTGGTCGTCAATCAGCTCGAGGGTGACCTGCTCGAACCGGTGATCATGGGCAACACCTTGAGCCTGCACGCCCTGGTGGTGCTCCTGGCCCTGACTGTGGGCACCCTGGTGGGCGGAATTCCCGGGGCTGTGCTGGCGGTGCCATACACCGCCGTAGCTTGGAAAGTCATCCAGGTCTGCACGGACCGATACCAGACCGGGCAGGACCCGATGCTGGGCGAGGACCCGCTGGGCCCCGAGGACCGGGTCTCCGAGCAGGCCACCATGGCCGAGCGTTGGACGTACCAGCGGATGCGCCGCCGCCGGCGCAGGAGAAATCCCGGCGCCGCGGAGCAGGACTCCGCTCTCGGTACCGGCCACTAGCCGGCGCGGACAGCAATGGACGACAACCGGTTGGTGCAACAGCCGAGTTCCGGGCACCGGAGCCTCTGACACGCTCCCTCCAAGAGGTGTCCGGTAGTCGGCCATTTGTAAAGCAGGGCCTGCCGCCGGGTCCGCACCGCCCCGGTCCCACGGTGCGACGTCGTTGTTGCTGAGACTTCACGGTGACGGTCGACTGTGGTCGGATGGGTGGTGTGAACGCGCCACTCATGACAGCCGCAGACGTCGAGCGGGCGCTGCTGGATGCCGCCGATCCCGCCGAGATCGGCAAGATCCGCAAGCGAGTACGCGAGGACGAACCTGTGTTCGGCGTACGGATGGGCACACTGTTCCAGATCGCCAAGGCGGCCGCCGACGTTGCACCGGGCGAGCTCGACACCTTGTTCGAGCATGCCGCCTACGAACCCCGCATGACCGCTTTCTGCATTCTCGACTTCCGCGCCCGCCGCAGGCTCTCGGACGAGGAACGCGCGGTGTACGGCACCACTTACCTGGGCCGGCACGACGCGATCACCGCGTGGGACATGGTCGATCGGGCCGCACCACGCGTGCTCGGGTGGCCGCTGATGATCGGCGTGCTCGGTGACGCGCGTGTGCTCCTGGAAGATCTGGCCCGCTCGGCCGACCCGTTGCGCAGGCGGTCAGCGATCACGGCACCGTTGTGGTTCCTCAAGCAGGGTTCCGCGGCTGATATCGAGCTGGGAACGCACATTGCCGCGATGCTGGAGGACGATCCCGAACCAATGGTTCGCTCGGCAGTGAGAACGTATCGCAAGCACACGGTCTCATCCGCCCGGTGAATGCAAGGCCCGATGGCGGCAGCGCGGGATCGACGACGACACCGTGGGGCAGACCGTAGAACGCACTGCTCCGCACGAGATGCCCCGGACTGCCCGTGGGTGTGTGCACCGTTGATGCTCCGGAGCTTGCCGGGTCTAAAGTGCTCCCCCTCAGGCGGACGCCTTGCTGGCCACCCCAGTGGCCGTGATCGCGACTATTGCCGAGGGGAACTCCCTCCGGTTCAGGCCGCAGATTCTGTGTCTTGCTGTCATCTCCGTGTTGGATTTGATCCTGGCGACTCTAGCGTCATAAGAACCTTCAGGAACCCCCACTGCAACATCGCCCTCGCGAAAAAGGACCGGTAGCCGGGCCATATGTAAAGCGGTCCCCCGCCCCTGGCGGGCGCACCCCGCGCCTCGGGAGGATGGGCCCATGAGCACTCCTGATCAACCGCGCCCACCGGCTTCCGCCCTTTACCCACGAGAGCGCCCTCGCCAAGGTCCAGGCCGCCGAAGACGCCTGGAACAGCCGTGACCCTGAGCGCGTCGCTGGCGCCTACTCAATCGACACCGAGTGGCGCAACCGCGACCAACACCTCCGCGGGCGTGAGCAGGTCGTCGCCTTCCTCACCGACAAGTGGGACCACGAGCTCGACTACCGCCTGCGCAAGAACCTGTGGTCTTTCACGGACAACCGGATCGCAGTGCGGTTCCAGTACGAGTGGCACGACACCGGCGGGCAGTGGTGGCGCTCCTACGGCAACGAGCTGTGGGATTTCGACGCACTCGGCTACATGCGCTGCCGTGAGGCCTCCATCAACGACCTCGCCATCGGAGAGTCCGAGCTACGCGTCACTCCCGGCGAGGGCGAGCTTCCTGTCTGGTGACGACGACGGAAGTCCCTTCCCTACCACTCACAGCAGCCGCGGATGGCCAACCCTGTGGCCGGTCATTTCCGGGTCCGGGCAACGACACGGATCACGCCAACGCCGCCTTGGCCCACAAACACCCCTAGATCATTGCCCGTCCGGTCGTTGATGAGGGGTCCCGAGCACCGAGCCCGCTGCTTGATTCCAGGTTTCGTGGCCGGCCGTGAATCGTCCGCGCTTTCTGCATCGCCCGACAATGCCCGCAGGGGAATCCCGGGTTCTGGCGAGATGCCTCGGAGTTGCCTTGTTCGCCCGTGAGGCCCGTATTTGGCCGGTGTGGGCACGTCATCAGATCATGTAGTCGAAATGTTGATCCATCGACTCGGCCGGCACTTCATGGACCCGCGACCTGATGACCCGGGCGGGAACTCCCACCGCGGTGGTGCCGGCCGGGACGGGGACCAGCACCACCGCACCGGCGCCGATCTTCGCATTCTCGCCCACGAGCACGTTGCCGAGCACTTTCACTCCTGCTGCCAGGAGTACTCCGGAGCCGATCTTGGGGTGACGATCCCCGCACTCTTTGCCTGTGCCTCCCAGGGTCACGTTCTGCAAGATCGAGACGTCATCACCGACCACTGCCGTTTCGCCGATGACGACACCAGTGGCGTGGTCGATGAAAACTCCCGACCCGATGCTCGCTCCGGGATGGATGTCCATGGCCAAGAGCTCCGAGACCCTGCTTTGTAAAAACACGGCCACCAGCTCACGCCCACTGCACCACAGCAGATGCGCCACCCGGTGCACCTGCAGACCCAGAAACCCTTTGGCGAACAGGAACGGCACCAGCACATTGGGATAGGCCGGATTACGCTCCACACTGGCCAGCAGGTCAGCGGCCGCACTCTCCACAATTCCTGGTTCCGCCTCCAGTACCTGCGCGAACAGCTCCACGAGCTCCTCGCGCGGCACGTGATCATCGGCGACCTTGCCCGCCATGAGCTCTATCAAGCTCTCCTGGAACGAGTCGCACTCCTGAACGTAGACCTTCAACAGGCCCGCCAGACTTGGTTCTCGGGTGCCCGAGACGCTCTCCAGAAGCATCGTCCAGACCGTTAACACACTGGTCCGTTCCCTCGTGTGCTGCATCGTTGCTCTCTTTCCGGGCTTACCCATTCATCCTGCGCCCATCGCGGTAGCTTCCCCCCGGGCCGGCCAGTGATGATTTGTCGAGACGAACCTCATGTGTCGTGGTGCAACCATCACATGATGCCGCGACCGGTTCCTCCATCATTGAGCACCGACCGGCGACGACTCCACGGGCACCCCACGCACAGAGCCCACTACCGCAACGCGGTTTGCCTCTAACTCACCATATGTAAAGCGGTGGTGCGTTACCCCGACTGGATGTCTTCTAAGGTGTGCCCATGGTCGCCTCCACCCGCCCCAGTGTCTTGGCAGATGCCCGCGCGATCGCCGCTGCCGCCCCCGCTGGGCAGGGCACCGCTGTCGTCGCCCTAGCCATCACTGTCATCTGCGCCCGGCGATTGCCTTGGAGAGACTATTGAAACCATTTCAAGAGCGGCAACACCCGCAGGTACCCCGATGGCCGGGTCGTGGACTACCGCACCGGGCAAGTCAGGATGGTGCCCGTGATGACGATAGGTCCGTCTTGGCACTTCAGCACGTCGGACAGTGGGCTTGGGCGGCAGTTTAGTCCCGTCCGTTCCCGAGGCCGCTAACGGGGACGATTCATTCGGGCGTCAGGCGGGGCTCACCGCCAGGTCTTGAACGCCCTGGCTGGCCGTCACTTCGAGGGGGTCGCTCCGGAGAGTTCCGCTCGGATGATCTCCGCACCCGCAGCGAGAGCGATCATTTTGTCTCGCGCCACCTGTCGAGCCAGTGGCGCCATGCCGCAGTTGGTGCTCGGATACAACTGGTCCGCATCGACGAACCGGAGCACCTGCCGGAGGGTGCTGGCCACTTGCTCCGGGGTTTCGATCGCGTCGCTGGCGACGTCGATGGCCCCGACCATCACCTGCTTACCTCGGAGCAACTCGATGAGCTCGACCGGGACGCGGGAGTTGTGGCGTTCCAGGGAGACCATGTCGATCGTCGACTGCTGGAGTAGCGGGAATGACATCTCATACTGGCGCCACTCCGACCCGAGCGTCGCCTTCCACTCGGTATTGGCTTTGATGCCGTAGCCGTAGCAGATATGCACGGCCGTTTTGCTGCGCAGTCCCTCGGCCGCTCGCTCCAGTGCGGTCACGCCCCACTCTTTGAGGTCGTCGAAGAACACGTTGAAGGCAGGCTCGTCGAACTGGATGATGTCGACGCCCGCCGCCTCCAGCTCTTTGGCCTCCTGGTTGAGGATCTTCGCGAACTCCCAAGCGAGCTTTTCGCGACTCCTGTAGTGCTTGTCGTAGAGGGTGTCGATCATGGTCATGGGACCGGGGAGCGTCCACTTGATGGGCTGGCTGGTCCGCGCGCGGAGGGCCTTCGCGTCGTCGAGGAAAACCGACCGCTCACGGCCCACCGCGCCGACGACCGTCGGGACGCTCGCGTCGTAGCGGTCACGGATCCGCACCGTCTTCCGGTGTTCGAAGTCGACGCCGCTGAGGTGTTCGATGAACGTGGTGACAAAGTGCTGACGGGTCTGTTCGCCGTCGCTGACGATGTCGATACCCGCCTGGCGCTGCTCGTCCACGGCCAGGCTCAGCGCATCCCGCTTGCCCTCGCGCAGTTCCTCGCCGTCCAGCTTCCAAGGGGACCACAGCGTCTCACCTTCCGCGAGCCAGGAGGGCTTGGGCAGGCTGCCCACGATGGTGGTGGGCAACAGGGTGTTCATCGGTGATTCTCCGTCTCTCGTCCGCAGTGGGCCGCGGCCCACTGCTCCAGGAGGGTCTGGTGTGGCTTCACAAAGTGCTCCTCCGTGAACTTCCCCTGCATGAGAGCCAGCTGACTGCGCTCCTCGCGGTCGTAGGCGATCTGCGTCACCGAGTAGTCTCGACTCTCCAGGCTCGGCCGGTAGATCCGACCAGCCGCCGCATTGGCGTTGTAGATCTCCGGGCGATAGATCTTCTGGAACGCTTCCATCGTGCTGATGAGACCGATGAGTGCCAGGCTGGAATAGTCATTGAGGAGATCGCCCCGGAAATAGAACGCCAGGGGTGCGACCGCGCCGCGGGGCATGAAGTAGCGGACCCGCAGTCCCATCTTCTCGAAGTATCGATCCGTCAAGGAGGATTCATCCTGCCGATACTCGACCCCGAGGATCGGATGGTGGTTCTCGAGCCGACGATACGTCTTGGTGCTCGAGACGCTGATGCAGATCACGGGCGGCTGGGGGAACCGCTCGCGGTAGGCATCGGAGTCCAGGAAGTGCGTGAAGAGCTTCCCGTGCAATTCGCCGAAGTCATTAGGGGTGCTGGACCGGGACGCCTTCGCGTGGTGTTCCGGCAGCACCACGCTGAAGTCATAGTCCCGGAGGTAGGACGAGAAGTTGTTCCCCACGATCCCGTCGATGTGCACATTGGACAGGGTGTCGAGGATCTGCACGTCGAGGACCTCGATCAGGGGGAACACCGCGTCGTCGCCGTCGGCGGCGAAGTGCAGGTCCACGGAGACGATCTCGATCTCCACGGCATAGCGATCCCGGCTGGGATTGTCCCAGTGGGCCAGGTCGTTGAAGCGACTATTGATCATTGTCAGGGTGTTTCGGAGGTTCTGCCGACGGTTCTCGCCGCGGGCCAGGTTCGCGAAGTTCGTCGTGCCTCGGGAACTGGACGACGGGCAGTAGTCCTCATCGAAGCGGGTCGTGCTGATACCGAACGTGAAGTCGTTCGTCCTGGTGGTCTGATGCATCGATTCCTCACTGTGGACCGAGGGCCTGCCTCCCAGGTCCGTACTCATCTCGAACGTCCTTCCCTGCTGCTCGTGCACTGCCCTCCCGAAAGTCGCCTCAGTCATGCTCCTGGCACCCCCGGCGCTGCCCAGACGACGTCGATCCGGGCCTCCGGGCCGCGCGGGCCGCGGCGGTGACGCGGCGCTGACCGGTCCGGGTCGGGTTGGACCCCCGGCTGTACTCGTGGCCGCCGCGCAGCACGTTGATGCCGTCCTGCACGAAGGTGCTGGTCTGGTACATCGGCGGCACGACCGCCCCGGTCAGCGGGTCCGGTGCCTGGCCGGCGACCGCTATCGTGTTGAAGCCCCGACGGGCCGTCGGCGCAGTGTCCGTCTGTGCTGTGTCGTTCAGGAGGGTCATCTCAGCGCGCCTCCCCGGTCAGGGCCGAGGCCGGTACGGTGGCCAGCGCCCGGTCGAGGTCGGCGATCAGGTCCTCGGGACACTCCAGTCCGATGGACAGCCGGATCGTGGTCTCAGTGATGCCCGCGGCCCGGCGTTGGTTGGGGGTGAGCCGGCAGTGCGTCATGGTCGCCGGATGGCTGACCAGGGAGCGCACGTCCCCGATGTTGGCCACGAGCTGGAACAGCTCCAGAGCGTCGATGAACGGGCCGATGGCCTCGGGGCCGGCGGCCAGGTCGAAGGAGAACACCGAGCCGGTGCCGTGCGGGAAGTCCCTCTCGGCGAGGGCGGCGCTGGGGTGCCCGGGGATCGCCGGGTGGTGGACGAGCCCGACGGTGGGGTGCCGGGCCAAGTGCTCGGCGACCGTTCGCGCGGTCTCCTCCTGCCGGGCGATGCGGACGGCGAGGGTCTCCAGGCCCTGGATGAACTGGGCGGCGCTGGCCGGGGCGAGGGAAGGGCCGAGGTCGTGCAGGAACTTGCTGCGCGCCAGCGCCAGGTAGGCGCCGCGGCCGTGCCGGTCGATGAGTGCCTGTCCGCCGTAGCGGGCCTTGGGCCGGGTCAGTTGGGGCCACCGCTCCGGGGCTGCGCCGTAGTCGAAGGTGCCGCCGTCCACGATCGCCCCGCCGAGGACGGCCCCGTGCCCGCCGATGAACTTCGTGGCGGAGTGCACCACCACGTCGGCACCATGTTCCAGTGGCCGGTACAGGACCGGCGTCGCCAAGGTGCTGTCCACCACGACCGGGACCCCGGAGGCGTGGGCGATGTCCGCCAGCGCCGGCAGGTCCGGCACGGTGGCCAGCGGGTTGGTGATGGACTCCAGGAAGAACGCGCGGGTGTCCGGCCGGATCGCCGCGCCCCAAGCCTGCGGGTCGGCCGGGTCGGCGAAAGTGACCTCGATGCCGAAGTCGGCGAAGGTGTCCGTCAGCAGGTCCACCGTCCCGCCGTAGAGCTGGCTGGAGACGACCAAGTGCTTGCCGCCGTGGAGCAGGGTCAGCAGGGACAGCGCGACGGCGGCTTGTCCCGTGGCGGTGCCGATGGCCCCGATCCCGCCCTCCAGGGCCGCCAGTCGGTTCTCGAACACGGCGACCGTGGGGTTGCCCGTGCGGCTGTAGGTGAACCCGGGGGTCTCCAGCCGGAACATCGAGGCGGCCGTGGCGTGATCGGGGAAGCGGTAGGCCGCCGTCTGGTGGATGGGCACGGCCACCGGCCAATAGGGGGCCTCGGGCTCGTAGCCGGCGTGGACCTGTTGGGTGGCGTGGTGATTCATTCGATCCTCCATCGGTCCTGGCGGTAGCACCGTGCCCGCCGGTCCCGGTGTCCCAGGGTCGGCTGACTGGTTGCTGCGGCGTCGTCGAGCCAGATCTCTCGGCCGCTCTGGATGGTGTGGTGCGCTCATCCCACTCGATGGACGGCTCTATAGTCCAACGGACGGTGGGGTCGGTTGTCACAAAACCACACGTCGGGACATATTCGGGCCGGGCGGTCGCGCTCGGCCGCTTCGGCCGACGTCGGGCCGGGTTTGTGACAGGTTGTGACGGCCAGCCGCCCGGCCCTCATCGTGGGCTCAGTGATGTCCCGACGGAAGACCAGTGCGTCGTCGAGGGCGTTGTGCGCGGAGAAGATGACGCACGCCTGGGGGCGGCGTCATCAACGTCGTGGTGAACGGCGTCAACCGGATCCCGGGCACCGTGCACGGAGCCATCGGATTCGTCCTCCGGCACCACAGGAGGGCTCTCCCGGGCCCCGCTCTTCGACCGTGGCAACCCGCGGCGTATGACCAACCTCTACCGCAGCACGGTCCACCGCTAACTGGCCATATGTAAAGCGGAGGAGACGGAGCCGCGCTGGGATCCGTTGCCCCGGGGGCAACCAGCAGCAGTTCGGGCGGCCCTGAAAGTGCTATCAATCCATCGGCACCAGGCGGCGGGATGACCGTCAAGGACCCTCCTCCTTGTGCAACGCTCGGAGCCTGGAGCAAGACGGCCTGGTTCCAGGATGGCCGCCGATCAGTGGAAGGTGGTGACCCTGACCGAAGCCCTTGCGCGTGCGTGAAACATTCGTCACGTCTTGCGTATGAGCCCCGTCACCCGTACTTTGATCCAAGCAGGCGGTTTACGCCTGGAGGATTGTTACCCGGACACGGGGCAAGACCTGAGACGCACCTGACGGTGCGGCTTGGGTCTTTTTTTGTGCCCAAAATCGGAAAGAAAGGCCTGTCATGGCTGTTGTGGACTACCGGTCGTTGGCCGAGGGGATTCTGCAGGAGGTCGGCGGCGAGGAGAACATCGTTTCCGCCACCCACTGCGCAACGCGCTTGCGCCTGAAACTGCGCGACGAGTCCAAGGCGGACAAGGCCGCCATCGAGAAGCTCCCCGGGGTGATCGCCGTGATGCAGGCCGGGGGCCAGTACCAGGTCGTCATCGGCGACAACGTGCCGCACGTCCACGCCGAGCTGGGCAAAATCACCAAGCTCACCGGCGACGAAGCCTCCACTGGCGGTGACGAAGCGCCGGGCGGGAACCTCTTCAACCGGTTCATCAACCTGATCTCCTCGATCTTCTTGCCGATCCTGTGGCCGCTGGCCGGGGCCGGGCTGCTCAAGGCGTTCCTGAGCATGGCGACCCAGTTCGGCTGGCTCAACGCCGAGTCCCAGACCTACGTCATCCTGGCTGCGGCTGCCGACTCGATCTTCTACTTCCTGCCGCTGTTCCTGGCGGTCACCGCCGCCCGGCGGTTCAAGACCAACCAGTTCACTTCCATGGCCATCGCCGGCGCTTTGGTCTACCCCTCGATCGTGGAATTGGCTGCGGCCGGGGCCCCCGTGGCCTTCGCGGGTCTGCCGGTGGTGATGATGAGCTACACCAGCTCGGTGATCCCGATCATCGTCGCGGTCTGGCTGCAGGGCTACCTCGAGCGGTTCCTGAACAAGATCCTGCCCGCGGCGCTGCGCAACTTCAGCACCCCGCTGCTGACCATCCTCGTCATGGTCCCCCTCATCCTCATGACCGTCGGGCCGGTGACGACCTACGCCGCGCAGGCCATCTCTTCCGGTGTCAACGCCACCTTCGGCTTCGCTCCCTGGCTGGCTGGGGCGATCATGGGCGGGTTCTGGCAGGTCTTCGTGCTCTTCGGCCTGCACTGGGGTTTCGTCCCGATCATGACCAACGACCTCGCCACCCAGGGCTACTCCCTGCTGACGGGTCCGCTGCTCGCCGCCGTGCTCGCCCAGGCCGCCGCGACCCTGGCCGTGTTCTTCCGCACCCGCAACGCCGCCCGTCGTCAGGTCGCCGGCCCGGCCGCCCTGTCCGGGTTCCTGGCCGGGATCACCGAGCCGGGCATCTACGGTGTGAACCTGCCGCTGAAGAAGCCCTTCTACTTCGGCATCGCCGGCGGTGTCATCGGCGGGGCCATCGCGGCCTCCGGCGGCAGCGCGGCCAACTCCTTCGTGTTCCCCTCTCTGCTGGCTCTGCCTGCGTTCTCCACGGTGGGCAGCTTCACCCTGCAGCTGATCGGTACGGGGGTCGCGGTGGTCATCGCCTTCTCCCTCACCTTCCTCTTCGGCCCCCGGGAGTCCGCGGTCCCCACCGCCGATGTGCAGGCCCAGGACACCGCCGCGCTGGATCCGGCCACTGACGACGCCCCGATCGCCTCCGGTAGTACACACACCAGCGCCTCCACCGACACCCCGGCCGGCGCCACCTCGGCCACGGCCACCCTGCCCACCGGCACCGCCACCGCCACCGAGATCGCCGGCACCGTCGAGGTTCTCTCCCCCGTCGACGGCACGGCCGTGGCCCTGACCGAGGTCCCGGACAAGGTCTTCGCTTCCGAAGCGATGGGCAAGGGCCTGGGCATCGTCCCCACCGATGGGCACGTCTACGCCCCGATCTCCGGGACGGTCAAGGCCGCGATGAAGTCCGGGCACGCCTACGGGATCAAGTCCCCCGGCGGGATCGAGGTGCTCGTGCACATCGGCATCGACACCGTCCAGCTCAACGGGCGCGGCTTCAGCCCCGCCGTCACCCGCGGCGATCACGTCAAGGCCGGGGACCTCCTGGCCGTCGTCGACCTCGACGTGGTGGCCGAGGCCGGCTACGACCCGACCACCCTGGTGGTCATCACCAACACCGCCCAGCTCACGGACGTGGTCCCCGTCGCCCAGGGCACCGTGACCCACGGCCAGCCGGCCGTGACCGTGCAGATCTGAGAGCAGGCCTGCACGGGACCCGCAGCAGACATGACCGATGCATGATGAACGACAGATGAAGGAGCAGTTCATGACGACGACTTTCCGCGAGGGATTCCTGTGGGGCGGGGCCACTGCCGCCAACCAGATCGAAGGCGCCTACAACGAAGGCGGGAAGGGCCTGTCCATCCAGGACGTGATGCCCCAGGGCATCACGACGCCCCCCACCGAGGGACCGACCGAGGACAACCTCAAGCTCGAAGCAATCGACTTCTACCACCGCTACGCCGAGGACATCGCCCTGTTCGCCGAGATGGGCTTCACGGTCTTCCGCTTCTCCATCGCCTGGTCCCGGATCTTCCCCCACGGTGACGAGCAGACCCCCAACGAGGAAGGCCTGGCCTTCTACGACCGGGTCCTCGACGAGCTCGAGCGCCACGGGATCGAGCCGCTGGTCACGATCAGCCACTACGAGACCCCGCTGCACCTGGCCCGGACCTACGACGGGTGGACGAACCGGGAACTCATCGGCTTCTACGAGAACTACTGCCGCGCCCTGTTCGAGCGCTACGGCAAGCGGGTGAAGTACTGGCTGACGTTCAACGAGATCAACTCGGTGCTCCACGCCCCCTTCCTCTCGGGGGGTATCCCCACGCCGAAGGAGGAGCTGTCCCAGCAGGACCTCTACCAGGCCGTCCACCACGAACTGGTGGCCTCGGGGCGGGCCACCCGGCTGGCTCGGGAGATCATGCCGCAGGCACAGGTGGGGTGCATGATCATCGCGATACCGGTCTACCCCCTCACCCCCGACCCCTCGGACGTGGTGGCCGCGATGCACACCGCTCACGACACCTACGCCTTCGGTGACATCCACTGCCGCGGGGAGTATCCGGGGTATCTGCTGCGCCACTTCCGGGACAACGGCATCGAGCTGGAGATCACCAACCAGGACCGGGAGGACCTGACCCACACGGTGGACTTCGTGTCCTTCAGCTACTACATGAGCATCTGCGAGACCGGTGATCCCGCCCAGAAGATCACCGGTGCCGGCAACATCATGGGCGGGATCCCCAACCCCACCCTGGAAGCCTCCGAGTGGGGCTGGCAGATCGACCCCCAGGGCCTGCGCGTGGTGATGAACGACTACTGGGAGCGGTGGCAGAAGCCGCTGTTCATCGTCGAGAACGGTCTCGGCGCCATGGACGAGCTGGTGGAGGTCGACGGCACCAAGACCGTGGTGGACGACTACCGCATCGCCTACCTCAACGACCACCTCGTCCAGGCCCGCGAGGCCGTCGCCGACGGGGTGGACCTGCTGGGCTACACCACCTGGGGATGCATCGACCTGGTGAGCGCCTCCACCGCGCAGCTGAGCAAGCGCTACGGGTTCATCTACGTCGACCGCAACGACGACGGCACCGGCACCCTTCAGCGATACCGGAAGAAGTCCTTCGACTGGTACCGCCAGGTCATCGCCACCAACGGCGCCCACCTGCAGTGATCCCCGCACGATGACACCTGCGCAGTGACACCGGTGGCGGGGCCCCGAGAGGCCCCGCCACCGAGTTGACCAGAACCGACAGAAAGGAAGACGACGTGGAGGTCCTGCGTGTCTTCAACAACAACGTCGTCCTCGCCCGCCAATCCTCCGGCGGCGAGGTCATCCTCACCGGACGAGGCCTGGGCTTCCAGGCCAAACCGGGCAAAAAGGTCGATGAAACCAAGGTGGTGCGGGTCTTCGTGCCCGAGGACGGGCGCGACGCGGACAACTTCGGGGCCCTGGTGGCAGCGATCCCCCCGGAGCACCTGCTACTGGCCGACCAGGCCCTGGAAATCGCCCGCACCGACATGGCCGCCCCGTTGAGCTCCACCACGGTCGTGGGACTGGCCGACCACCTCAGCTTCGCCATCAAGCGCCTGCGCCAGGGCATCGACATCGAATACCCCCTACGCGCGGAGGTCGCCCACCTCTACCCCGACGAACTGCGCATCGCCCAACGGATCCTCGACCACGTCAACACCCACGTCGAGCAACCCCTGCCGCAGGCGGAGGCCGTCCCGATCGCCCTGCACCTGGTCAACGCCGGGTTCGCCAGCGGTGATCTGTCCTTCACCTACCAGATGACCGGGGTCTTCACCCAGCTGTTCGAGGTCCTCGAGCAGTCATACAGCCGGCCCTTCGATCGCGACACCATCAACGCCGCCCGCTTCATCACCCACCTGCGCTACTTCTTCGTCCGCGCCCACACCGGCCGCCAGCTCGACGAGGGCGCCACCCGCCTCAGCACCGCCATCCGGGAGGCCTACCCGGAGGCCTTCGGCACCGCGCTAAAACTGCAGGCAGTGCTGGAGCTGCGCCTGGGGGAACCGCTCACCGAGGACGAGGTCACCTACCTCACCCTGCACGTCGCCCGGATGGTCGACGATCTCCGGGTGCGATAGCTCCTCCGACGACCCACGAAACCCGCACCGCCCGGACAGCCGGCCGAGCTGCCCTGCCCGCATTCGAGAGGACCGGTTCCCAGGCCGCAGGGACTGGCCGCCTGCGGTGTGCCAGGGGGTCCACTCCATACCGATCAGCGCGGGGATAACCGCGAACCTCTACCGGCTGTCAGGACGCCGCCGGGATGAGTACTTCGCCGGCGACGAGACCGTGACGCACGAACGCGTTCCACACCCCGTCCTCACGCACGCTCGTCGTCGACTCATCGGCCAAACTCTTCAGCTCCGGGGCGGCATTGCCCATCGCGATGCCCCTCCCGCACACCTGGAACATCTCCACGTCGTTCCAGCTGTCACCGATGCCGATCGCCGACGCCCGGTCGAGGCCGAGGTGCTCGAGCACCGACTCGATGGCCGAGCCCTTGGTGGTGCCGCGCATCCCGACCTCACCGTTGGACCCACCGGGCAGCGGCATGCTCCCGGGCACGATGTGGAACCGGTCGCCGAGCTCCTCCTGGGCGCGGGTGACCGTGTCCACAGACTCCCCCAGGAACACCGCTTTCGCGACACGGTCGAGGTCGACCTCGGCGAGACCTTGAGCTCGTGGCGCCTCCTGCGGGGCGGTCTGCGACTCGTCCGGCTCACCGTGGTCACTCTCCCAGCGGCGCATCATTGCGTTGAACTTGTCCTGCACCTGCGGGGAGGCGTGGACGGCGGCATCGGTCTGCAGGAAAAAGAGGATGCCGCTGCCCTCGAAATAGGTCATGAGCCGCTGCACCGCCTCACGCGGCATGGTCGCGGCCACGACGGTCTCCTCCCCGCTGGTGGCATACGCGCCGCCATTGGTGACCGCCCCGTCAAAACCGATCGCGCTCACCTCACCGGGAATTGCCCCGGCCGCACGCCCGGTGCACAGATACACCAGGTGCCCCGCCGCGCGCGCCCCCCGGATCGCTGCAACGGTTGAGGGAGCGATGGCCTTGCCGTGGTCGAGGATCGTTCCGTCGATGTCCAGGAAGGCGATGCGGGGGGATGTCACGGGGCTACTCCTTCACGCCACCAGAGGGGACGGGGTGGCCCAGCCATCCTATTCGGCGCTACAGGCGGCTCAGCGGCAATTCGGTCAGCCACAACCACGGCGTGGGTACTAAGCAGGTCAAAATGTCGCTTATCCGTGCATCGGTCCCGCCTTTGCCTATGGTCAGGTTCAGGGTCGTTCGTGAGAGGTGACTATCCACGTCCAGGAACTTACGTTGGTAGGTAGCAATCCGAGCTGGTGTTCTCACGGGGGTCGTGGCCAGTCGGACTGGCTCGCTGGTGGCCGAGATGTCGAACGTGGTCTGTTCACGTGCGCTTCGCGCACGTGCTCCACGCCGGGGAGGGAACAACACGGGCCCGGCACCGTCCGGCCCGGGAACGGAGCACCAGTGAAAATCGCGATCCTCGGAGGCGACGGCTTCTGCGGCTGGCCCGCCGCCCTGCACCAGTCGGCCGCGGGTCAAGAGGTGCTCGTCGTCGACAACATCGCCCGGCGCGACACCGACGCCGAGCCGGTGCCGTACCGCGCTTCCGCTGGGATCTGAGCCCGGCATGCGGATCGCGGTGTTCACGGAGACTTTTCTGCCTAACGTCGACGGCGTGGTCACCCAGCTCACGCGCACCCTGGAGGAACTGGGGGACATGGGTCACGAGGCCCTGGTTTTCGCTCCGGGTAAGCCCCCGGACCGGTACGGATCCCACACCGTCGCCCGTGTCGGGTCGTTCCCCTTCCGGCCCTGGTACCCGGAGATTCGGGCGGGGCTGCCGACCCCGCAGGTAGAACGGGCCGTGACGGCGTTCCGCCCCGATGTCGTGCACGCGGTGAACCCCGTATGCCTGGCCGCCTACGGGGCGCTCTCGGCGCGGTGGCGGGACCTGCCCCTGCTCGCGTCCTTCCACACGGACGTCCCCCAGTACCTGAGCGCACTCGGGCTCAGCCCGTTGCGCGGGGCCGCACAGCGGTGGACCCGTGCCCTGCACAATCTGGCCCAGGTCAACCTGTGCACCTCGGGGCCCATGGTCGAGCAGGCCACCGGCATGGGCATTCGTAACGTGGCGCTGTGGCCCAAGGCCGTGGACACCCGGTCGTTCTCCCCGGCGAAGGCCTCCCCCGCCATGCGCGTCCGGCTCACGGACAACCACCGCGAGGACCGGCTGGTGCTCGCGGTGGGACGGCTGTCACGGGAAAAAAACCTCGAGGCCCTGCTCGAGCCGATCCGGCGGCTGCCCGGCACCCGGCTCGCCGTGGTCGGGGACGGACCACACCGGGCGGAGCTCGAACGGCGCTTCGCCGGCACCGGGACGGTCTTCACGGGATACCTGCGCGGGGAGCAGCTCGCCGCGGCGTACGCCTCGGCCGACGTGTTCGCTTTTCCCTCCACCACGGAAACCCTGGGCCTGGTGGCCCTGGAATCGCTGGCCAGCGGTGTCCCGGTGGTCGGTGCCCGGGCGGGCGGAATCCCTTTTGCGATTGACCACGGGACCACTGGCTTCCTCGTGGACCCCGGGGACACGGATGGGTTCACCGCCCGCTTGCGGCAGCTGCTGGGCGACGACGTACTGCGCGCGCGCATGGGGGTGGCCGCACGGGCCGAGGCAGAGAGGCTCGGCTGGCGGGCCGCCACCGCATCTGTGGTGGGCAGCTACGGACGTGCGATCGAGCGGCACGGGGTACGCCCCCTGGCCCACCCGGGCTCACCCTTTGCCCGCCATGACGGCCACCCGCTGCTGTATCCGGCGGTGAACTCCACCGGTCCGACGTAGAACCGGTCTGAGGAAGACCAGGCCTGGTCCACCGGTTCCTCCGGAGGACCACCCTCTCTGTCGGCCCTGAGTGAGGCGTCAGGACCGTCGTCCCCCTACCAGGAAGTGGGACGACCGCCCGGAACCGATCAAACCCTCGATCGCCCCCTGCTCGACCGGCTCGTCGACCCGGATCTCATCGCAGAGTACCGAAGCGGCCATTTAGCACCATCAGAACACCGCCAAATGTCGCCGCGATACACACGAGAGCTCATTCGACCCACCCGGTGATAAACCCCGCCTCCGGGCGACGTGGGCATCACGGCCAGTCGCCCGTGATCGCCTCAGATCGTCGGCTGAGGGAGCTCCCGGATGCGCCGATACAGGGTGGCTCGCGACATCTCCATGTCCCGTGCCACCTGGGTCGCCGACTCCCCGCCCTCGATCAACCGGAGGGCGCTTCGAATCTGACTGTCCGTGAAGGTCGCTCGCCGCCCGCCCAGGTCCTTGCCGGCAGCCCGACGCTTGGCCACCGAGTCCGTGATCCGCTCCCGTTTGATCTCCAGCTCCATCTGGGCCAGGGCTGCCATCACGGTGAAGACCATCGAGCCCATCGGAGTATGGGTATCCACATCTCCCCCACCCAGGTTCAGCACCCGCAACCCCGCTCCCCTGCCCCGCAGCGCCTCGGCGAAGGCCAGCATGTTCTGCGTCGACCGCCCCAACCGGTCCAGGGTGGTAATCACCAACGTATCGCCCTCCTCGAGAGCGGCCACGGCCCTGTCGAACTTCGGCCGTGAAGCGTGGGCTCCAGACACTCCATGATCCACATGGAGATCATCACGCCGCACGCCGGCAGCCAGCAGATCAGACACCTGACGGTCCGCGTCCTGATCCCGCGTCGACACTCGCCCATACCCGATCAGCTTCCCCATCGCAACCCCTAAGTGTCTCGCAACCAATGTCTAGTACACGAATCTAGCCACATAGATAAAGCACATAGTTGCAAGACTTGCCGGGTCGCGGAAATCCGCCAAAGTTCGTAGCCGCAAAATTCATAGGATGAGACGTCTCGCATCCCATGGCTTGTGAATCCGTGTTCGGAACAACCGATGGCGCTGCGCCGCTCTCAGGGTAGAACGTCCTCGTCCTGGACATTGTGACTCCGATCGTCGACCCCCAGATGAATCACGTCGACATCCCCGAAGAGATCCCTCAACCTCTTGGCATGCGGGATGCGCGGGGGGATGGTTGGCACACGGGACGCGTGAGCAGCACGCGCCCCTGCCGACTGGAGCGGCAGGCCATCGATGTCGATCGTCGGCTCACAGCTGGAGAACGGCTGGTCCAACCGAAGGAGCACTCCATGGCCAAGGTCAACCTGAACCGTGTGACCCACGCCTACACCGGCGATGAACTGGTCGTCTTCCTCATCGGCATGCGCATCAACAGACCCTGGCGGGTACGCCAATGGTGGCCATCCTTCTCCGCCATGCCGCCGATGCTCAAGGAGCTCACGACCGACCCGGACTCCGGCCTGCTGGGTTACCGCATGACCTTCGGGGCGGGTGGTCCGACGGTCATCCAGTACTGGAGTTCGACGCAGAAGCTCTACGCCTACGCCTCCGATCCCCACGCCGAGCATCGGCCCGCCTGGGCAAAGTTCAACCGGTTGGCCCGGAAAGCACCAGGCACTGTGGGAATCTGGCACGAGACCTTTGTGGTCGCCCGCGCCGAATCCATCTACGTCGGCATGCCCACTGCCGGCCTTGCCAAAGCCACCTCCACCGTGCCCGTGACTGCCCGCTCCGACAGAGCCGCCGACCGATTGACCGGCAGAGAGTCCCGCACCGACACGGCCTGAGGGCCACCTGCCCAGAACAGGTCTGCGCCTCGCCCCTCGTGTACCGCAACACCACCCCAGAACGCTCACGCGACGAATGGTGCGTCCACCACCCACGATGGGACGTCCCGCAGCCCTCGACTTGTGCCGCTCTCGCGTACTGGCTCCTCGGCTCTGTGGACGGGACGTCCCGGTCATCGCGTCCGGGCGGTCACACGGTGAACGCCAGGACGATCAGGATGCCCGCCACGAGCAGCAGTCCGGTCGCGGCAGGAACGGATCGTTGCTGGACGCGCTCCGCACCGAGGCGGTCGTACACCCGTTGCAGCGGAGCCGTGATGCGTCTGCGCCAGGCCAGGCCCGCGACGAGCAGCACCAGGCACGGGAGGCAGTACACGACGGCGTAGAGGGCCAGAACGCTGACGCCGGCACCGGTGGGCACCTGAGCGGCGTTCAGACGCTCGATGGCCACCAGGTAGGGGAAGGCGTTGGGCAGGTCCGCCCCGGTGGCCAGCACCCCCAGCGGGCCGGCGGTCCAGGGGCTGAACCAGCCCGGCAGGACCACCGCAGGACGCGTGCGGGTCCGCAGGCGTCGAGCGGCGATGACCAGAAGGATGAGCGCGGCCAGCAGCAGCGCCCCACGCCGCACCCACACGGCCGCCCCCTGTACGGCCTGGCCCAGCTCCCCGCTGCCGATGAACAGTCCGGCCCCCACCGCGAACACCACGAGATAGGCGCCGGCCACGTAGGCCAGTGCGGTGCTCGCGGGGCGGGGCACCGGGGCCAGCAGGATCAAGGCCACCCCGGCGATCGTCGCCGGATTGAGGGAGTCCAGGGCAGCCAGACCGGCGATCGCAGCGAGGAGACCAGTCGTCAACATGAGACAAGACTAGCTCATTTGAGACGTTGTAGTCTCATGCGGATAGAATCGGGAAATGGACAACATCTCGGCCTCCTCGTCCGTGCCCTCGCACCCGGTGTCGACCGATGAGGTGTTCGTCGATGCTGTCGCGGCGTCGGCCGCGCGGCACTTGGCCCTGGCGCCGGCGGCGTCGATGCAGGAGTTGGCCCAGGCCGTGGGCATCAGCAGGGCGACGCTGTTCCGACGGTTCCCCTCCCGCGCCGCGTTGATTGCCGAGCTGTGTCAGGCAGCGGCACAGGCCTATGTGCGGGCGGTGGACGAGGCCGCGCCGCACGAGGGTCCCCCGACGCAGGCCTTGGCCCGTGTGGTGGAAGGTCTCGGCCGCCTGGCGCCGGTGGTCGGACTCCTCGGGCTGCAACCGCTGGGGGAGCACGTGGAGACCTCACTGATGGGCCGGACCGCGCAGACGGAGGAGGAGCTGCGCCGACTGGTGCGTCGAGGACAGGAGAGCGGGTCCTTCCGTGTCGAGGTGGACCCGGAGTGGTTCCTGGCGATGCTGACGTGGCTGATGGTCGGTGCCGCCGACAGCGTGCGGCTGGGACGGCTGACCGCGAATGCCGCGCACCGGCACCTGGCCGCGACCCTGGCCGCGGCCGTGCTTCGTCCCGACGAGATGCAGAACTTCTCCGTGAGGACGCCTCTGCGTTCGAGCACGCAGTGAACGCGCATCCCCCGTAGTGGCGCATCCCCCGTAGTGGTGGAGAATGCCGCTGGTCGACTCTGCAGGGACAAGACGGAACGGCAGTCCCGGCCTGACGTGTGGAACACGCCTCGCCGACGATGGGCCGAGAACGAAGATGCCGACGACGGCCGTCCCACGACCGAGGATGTGGACCGCCCCCGACGGCGGTCAGGACTTTGATCACCTCGAGTCCGACCTCATCGCCGACCCGGACCTGCTCGCGTAGGCCAGAGCGGCCATCCAGGTCCGCCGGAAGACCGTGACCTGTCTCGGCGGTTCATGGTCCCGGTGCACTTCCCCAGGACAAGACGTCTCGCATCCCACGGGGGGCAGGACGATGTGTGCAGGGACGCGCGTGGCGCAAAGGCCGACCGGTCAGCGCGGCATCGCTCCGCCCCTTCGCCGGAGCACGGTGACGCTGCTGCCGAGGCCGGCCCGACGACGTCCGTCAGCGGCCGAGAGTGCGGCTGGGCGAGGTTCCGTAGACCTGCCGGTAGTACTGCGCGAAGCGCCCCGGATGGGTGAAGCCCCATCGGGCGGCGATCCCCTTCACGGTGTCCCCGCGCCCCGGGTCGGCGTCCTGCAGTTCGCGATGGGCGGCGTTGATCCGGGTGCGGCGCAGGTACTGGGCCGGGGTCAACCCTGCGGGGTGGTTGGCCCGGAAGGCCCGCAGGAGGGCCTTCGTGGTCGTCCGGGCCGCACGGGCGGCGTCCTCCACCGTGACGGGCTCCGCGGCGTGGTCGTCGAAGAACTGCACCGCGATCCGGTACCGGCGGGACTGGGCCTCCATGGACAGGTACCGCTCTTCCCGGTCCCCGAGCAGAGCGAAGCACTCCAGCAGGCCCACGGTCAGGTGCCGGGTGAGATCGGCGCGCACCACGGGCTCGTCGAAGGCCGCCGACCCCAGCACCTCGGCGCCGCGACGCACGATGGCGGACCAGCACTCGCCCAGCCGAGGGCCTGCCGGCACGGAGGACGCGAACCCCACCGGGGTCTCCGTGCCGTAGACGGTGTCGGCCGTGGCCTGCACGAGATGCACCGGCAGATGGGCCATGGTCACGTCCACGTCCTGGGCCACCACCACGGACGGGTGATCGGGCCGGAACAGCACCGGGGAGCCCGCCACCGCGGAACCGGTCTCCTCGCGGATCTGCCAGTCGTACCGGGTGCCCCGCACATGAGCCACCGTGAAGGCCTGGGTGTCCCCCCACAAGGACATCGTTCCGCCCACGTGCACCGAGGACACGGCGAGGTGCTCGTCCCCTCCCCGCGAGAGCCGGTAGGAGAATCCGGGGTCGGTGGAGCTGTAGCCGAAGCGCATGCCGGTCCGCTCACCGAGCGCGGGCAGCACGTCCGGATCCGAGATCGTGAGCTCGTGGCGGAACACCTCGCCCATGTGCCAGCACCCCCCCTGTCGACCGTGAGCCGCTCCGTGGGGAATCCCGCTCCGCATGACCGATCTCCGGCTCACCGAAGAGTTCGCACCATTGTGACCCACACCTCTCGGTGCTGCCCAGGCCCCGGACACGGGGAGCCGCACACCGGACCAGCTGTGACATCACGACGGCGGCGGTCGAGCGGATCTGCCCGGCCCGGGCAAGTGTCAGAGTCCTTCGTGCGCCATGTTCGCGAACCGGGAGTAGTGACCCTGGAACGCCACCACGATCGTCTTGGTGGGACCGTTGCGGTGCTTGGCCACGATGACGTCGGCCTCGCCGGCACGCGGCGACTCCTTGTCGTAGACGTCGTCGCGGTGCAGCAGGATCACCATGTCCGCGTCCTGCTCGATGGACCCACTCTCGCGGAGGTCGGACACCATCGGCTTCTTGTCCTGTCGCTGCTCCGAACCACGGTTGAGCTGGGACAGGGCGATGACCGGGACCTCGAGCTCCTTGGCCAGCAGCTTGAGAGCACGGGAGAACTCCGAGACCTCCTGCTGGCGGGATTCGACCTTCTTGCCCGAGCTCATGAGCTGGAGGTAGTCCAGCACCACGAGCTTCAGGTCGTGCTTCTGCTTGAGCCGGCGGCACTTCGCCCGGATCTCCATCAGCGACATGTTCGGGGAGTCGTCGATGAACAGCGGCGCAGAGTCCATCTTGCCCATCGTGGTGGCGATCTTGGCCCACTGCTCGTCCTGCAGCCGGCCCTTGCGCAGGTCCTGCATGTTCAGCGTGGCCTCGGCGGAGAGCAGACGCATGGCGATCTCGTTGCGGCTCATCTCGAGGGAGAAGATCACCGTGGTCTGGTTGTGCTTGATCGCCGCGGACCGCGCGACGTCGAGGGCCAGCGTCGACTTGCCCATGGCCGGTCTCGCGGCGATGACGATCATCTGACCGCCCTGGAAGCCCTGGGTCAGCTCGTCGAGCTCGATGAAGCCGGTGGGCACCCCTCGCATGCCCTCGCCGCGGGAGCCGGCGGCCTCGATCTCGTCCACCGTGGACTCGATGACCTCCTTGAGCACCGTGTAGTCCTCGGAGGAGCGGCGCTCGGCCACCTGGTAGATCTCGGCCTGGGCGGCGTTGACGATGTCGTCGACCTCACCGTCCGAGCTGTAGCCCAGCTGCACGATCTTGGTGCCGGCCTCCACGAGCCGGCGCAGCACGCCGCGCTCACGGACGATCTCGGCGTAGAAGCCGGCGTTGGCGGCGGTGGGCACGGAGGAGATGAGGGTGTGCAGGTAGGCGGGTCCGCCGACGCGCTCGATCTCGCCGCGCTTGGTCAGCTCGTCGGCCACGGTGATGGCGTCGGCCGGCTCGCCGTGGCCGTACAGGGAGATCACGGCCTCGTAGATGGACTCGTGGGCGGGCTTGTAGAAGTCGACGCCGCGCAGGACCTCGACCACGTCCGCGATCGCGTCCTTGGACAGCATCATCCCGCCGAGCACCGACTGCTCCGCGACGTTGTCCTGCGGCGGGGTCCGGCCGAACTCCCGGTCGCTCCCGGACGAGCGCTCCGACACCATCGACACCTGGTCCACCTCTCCCCGCGCGGCCTGCCGTCAGCAGGGCGCGCACACGACGACGCCGCCCCGACCTTCCGGGCAGCCCCTCCATTCTCGCACCGACCGCGGACACCGCTTGCCGCCCGGGCGCGTCCGTGGACACCATGGACCATGACGCTCAGCACAGACCTCAGCGGCCCCCGTTCGTGGGACGTCCGGACCACCCGGGCGGAGCTGGCGGCGGGCCGGATCAGCCATGTGGAGCACCTCGACGCCCTGCTCGAAAGCCTGCCCACCGCGCAGCGGCTGGGCGCGGTGATCAGCGCGGACCCGGAGCTGGCCCGGGCCCTCGCCCACGCGCTGGACCGCCGGGAGACCCGGGGCCCGCTGACCGGGATCCCGCTGGCGGTCAAGGACATCGTGGACGTGGCGGGCTTCCCCACCACGGGCGGGACCCGCGCGCTCGAGGGCGACGTGGTGGTGCGGGACGCCCCCGCGGTGGCCCGCCTGCGGACGGCGGGGGCCCTGTTCGCCCTGAAGACCAACCTGCACGAGCTGTCCTTCGGCATCACCTCCAACAACGGCTCGTTCGGGCCGGTGCGCCATCCCGCCGACCCGGCCCTGAGCCCCGGCGGCAGCAGCGGGGGCGCGGCCGTGGCCGTGGCGGTGGGCCTGGTGCCGGCGGCGGTCGCCGCGGACACCGGGGGCTCGGCCCGCATCCCCGCCGCCCTGTGCGGGGTCGTGGGGTTCCGCCCCACACTGGGCCGCTACCCGTCGTCGGGAATCCTGCCGATCGCCCACTCCCGGGACACGATCGGGCCCATGGCGCGGACCGTGGACGACGTCGTGCTGCTGGACGCCCTGCTCGCGGGCGAGCACCCGCTCGGGGCACCCCCCGCCCGGCATCTCGAGATCGACGACGAGGGCCCCGGCCCGCTGCACGGCGTCCGGCTCGGCGTGCCCGAGCTGTTCCTCGAGGACCTGGAGCCGGGCGTGGACACGGTCTTCGGCGCCGCCCTGCGAGCGCTGGAGGCGGCCGGCGCGGAGCTCGTGGGCGTCGACGTCCGCCCGTCCCGCGAGCTGGCCGCCACGGCGGGCATGACGATCGCCCTCCACGAGTTCCTGCCCGATCTCCAGGCCTATCTGGACGCGCGCGGCACGGGGCACTCCCTCGACGAGGTCCGGGACGGCATCCGCAGCCCGGACGTGCGGCGGATCTGGGAGCTGGCGCAGGTGTTCCGCGCGGCCGAGGACGAGTACCGGGCGGCCCAGGAGGAGCGCCGGCTGGCCCTGCGGCTGTACACCGGGGCCATGCAGGCGCAGGGGGTGACGGCCCTGGTGCAGCCGACCTGCCCGCTGACGGCCCGGCCGATCGGCGACGACGAGACCGTGGAGCTCAACGGACGCCGCGTGCCGACCTTCGACACCTTCACCCGCCACTCCGACCTGGCCGGCATCATCGGCACGCCCGGCATCAGCCTCCCCGCCGGTCGCACCGCGGAGGGCCTCCCGGTGGGCCTGGAGCTCGCGGCGGGACCAGGTGCGGACGCCGTGCTGCTGGACCTCGCCCGCACCGTGGAGGCGCTGCTGCGCGACCAGTGAGGCGCTGCGGTCCCCTTCCGGGGACAAGCCAACGATTCAGAGCCTCAACCGTTGACGAATCCAACGGTTCGCCTCTACGGTGAGGGCACCGATGTGCGTGATGCATCTCACAGCGGAACCGCCGGTGTCGCGCGCCGGCCGGACCGACCCGAGGAAGAGGACCACCATGAAGCACCCGTTCGCCAGAGCAGCCGCCGTCGGAACCGTCCTGACGTTCGCCCTGACCGCCTGCGGCGGCGGAGGCACCACCGGTGGGGGCGGGGACGGCGAGGAGCTGCAGCCCCTCACCATCGGCGTCATCCCCATCGCCCCGTCCGCGCCCGTGCAGCTCGCCCTCGACGAGGGCATCTTCGAGGAGCACGGCCTGGACGTCACGATCGAGACCGCCCAGGGCGGCGCGGCCATGCTCCCGGCCGTCTCGGGCGGCTCCATGGACATCGGCGTGGGCAACCCCCTCTCGGTCATCCTCGCCAAGGGCCAGGGCCTGGACATGAAGATCCTCACCGGCTTCAGCAGCTCGATGCCCGAGGGCGAGGACATCACCGGCGTGGCCGCCACCCGGGACGCCGGCATCACGTCCTGGGCCGACCTGGCCGGCAAGCGGGTCGCGGTGAACACGGTCAACGGCCAGGGCGACCTGACCATCAAGGAGGCCGTCAGCCAGGACGGCGGCGATCCCGACGCCGTGAACTTCGTGGAGATGCCCTTCCAGGACATGCCCGCCCAGCTGGAGCGCGGGGAGATCGACGCGGCCTGGGTCCCGGAGCCGTTCCTGACGCAGCTGATCGACGGCGAGCAGACCGCGCTGGTCGGCTACAACTACCAGGACACGGTCCCCGGTCTCGACACCATGGTCACCTTCAGCAGCACGGCGTTCACCGAGGAGAACCCGGAGGTCCTCGAGAACTACAACGCCGCCATGGAGGAGGCCCTCCAGTTCGCGCAGGAGAACCCGGACCGGGTGCGCGAGACCATCGTGAGCTTCCTCAACATGCCGGAGGAGGTCGCGAGCAACCTGCGGCTGGAGGAGTTCGACGCCGAGGTGGACCGCGACGAGCTCGAGACCCTCGCCGAGCTGATGCTCAAGTACGACGTCATCGACAGCGAGGCGAACCTCGACGAGATCATCCAGGCGGATTAGGCCGCCGGGCCCGGCCGCGCCGGCGGGAACTCGTCGGCGCGGTCGATGGCCTCCTCGGCCATCCGGCGGCCGAGCTCGATGAGCTCGGCCGCCCGGTGGAAGTCCAGCAGCCGCCCGGCGCTCTTCGGCACGGTGAGGAGCAGGTCGGGCGGATAGCCGGCCAGCCGGTAGCGCAGCACCATGGACTGGAGCACCTCGAGGGACAGCTGCATGACGTCGAGGGTGCGCAGTCCTGCCGGCAGGGCGCCGAAGCCGTCCTCCGCGAGCACCTCCGCGGCCCTCTCGGCGGTCTCCTCGGCAACCTCCTCGGGAATCTCGTCGGGAATCTCCTCCGCGGTCATCATCCCGGGGGTCTCCCGGAGGGCGTCCGAGGCCGCGTCCCGGACCGCATCCCGGACCGCGTCCCGCACCAGGTCCTCGGCGGTCCCAGCCGGGGCGGCGCCGGCCGGACGCAGGAACCGGGACGGAGTGCCTCGGCCGCGCGGGTCCGCGAAACGCTCCAGGACACTGCGCGTCAGCTCGCGGTCCAGCACGTGGGAGGCGCTGCGCCGGAACCGCTCGGCCCACTCCTCGGCGGGACGCACGGCCGCCGTCTCGTGGGCCGGGACCCGGCCCTCCCCGGACTGCTGCCCCCCGGACAGGGAGACCGCCACCGTCACGTCCGCGCGGGTGGCGACGGTCGCGGCGATGGGCACGGGGTTCATGATCCCCCCGTCCGCGAGCAGCCGGCCGTTGAGCATGACGGGGGTGATGATGCTGGGCAGCGCGATCGACGCGCGCACGGCCGCGTCCACCGGACCCTCCTGGAACCAGACCTCCTTGCGGGCGAGCAGGTCCGTGGCCACCGCCGTGAACGGGATGGGCAGGTCCTCGATCAGCCGGCCGTCGAGCAGCTCGCGCACCTTGGCCATGATCTTCTCGGCGCGGATCACCCCGGGCGCCGAGGGGGACGGGTCCAGCAGCCGCAGCACGTCCCGCTGGCTCAGGCCCCGCACCCACTGCGCGTACGCCTCCAGCTGCCCGGCGGCGTGGAGTGCGCCCACGAGCGCCCCCATCGAACTCCCGGCGACGGTCACGATGTCGTAGCCGCGCTCCTCGAGCACCTCGATCACGCCGATGTGGGCGTAGCCGCGGGCGCCACCGCTGCCCAGCGCCAGGGCCACGCGCGTGCGAGGGGGCATCCGCCGCTCCTTCCCCGCTGGGACCGGTCGACGGACCGGTCGGGTCCTCCGAGCCTAGCCCGCCGCGCGCGGACGGCGGCCGTGGACCGGCTCGTGGCCCGGCTCGTGGCCCGGCTCCCGGACCGACGGCCGGAGGACCGACGGCCGGAGGACCGACGGCCGGAGGACCGACGGCCGGAGGACCGACGGCCGGAGGACCGACGAGCCTATCAGCCGGGAGAGTTTTCCACCCTGTGGACAACCGGTGGAAAACGCCGTGGACGGCTGTGCACAGGTTGGGGAGAACCCTGTGGAAGATGAGTCACAGTTCTCCCCAATATCCGCTCTGACCTGGGCAGACGTCGGTGCACACCCTGTGCGGTGCGGACGGTGGAAGCACAGCGTCCGTCCACAGCGACGTTCTGTGCGATGTGGGTTACTGCACGGTCCGGGGAGCCGCCGGCCCCGGGCAGCCGGGGCCGTCCGCGGCGCGGAGGCACGGGTGGGCCGTCAGGCGACCGAGGCGACGAGAGCCAGCCAGAGCAGCGGGTGGCAGAGCACCGACAGGGCGAGCAGCACCAGGAACCGGACGCGGGCGGACGGGAAGCCGATGGCCCCGGCGAGGGCCACCACCGCCGTCACGGTGGCCCCCACCGCCGCGGCGACGAACCCGAGCACGAAGAACGCCATGGAGGTCTCGGGGCCTGCGGAGTTCCCACCCAGGAATGCCACGACAAAAGCCAGTACGGTGAAGAGCAGGCACCCCACGCCGAACCAGTACAGGGCGGACGGTGGGACGCGGGAGATCAGGGACGGCATGCATCCATTGTCCCCCGGGACCCCGGCGGCACCGCCGCACCGCCCCGCGGGTGCCTGCACGCCCGGCCCACGCACCCGACCCACCCAGGAGATCCCCGTGGACGACAACCAGCGCATGTGGGAGGACCGGTACGCCTCAGGGGCGTCCTCCCCGGACGGCGCTCAGCCGCACCCCGAGGTCGCCGCCCTCCTGGAGCGCACGGCCGGGGAGCGCGCCGACGGCCCGCCGAGCGCCCTGGATCTCGGCGCGGGCACCGGCCGCCACACCCTGGCCCTCGCGGCGGCCGGCTACGACCCCACCGCCGTGGACTTCTCCCCCAGTGCCGTGCGGAGCATCGCCGGCGCCCTCGCGGAGCACGGCCTGCCGGGCCGTGCCCTGGTGGCCGACCTGCGGACCTGGACCCCCGAGCAGGAGCAGCGCTCCGGTCCCGACGCCGTGCCCCCGCGGTTCGACCTCATCGTCGCCGTGTACTTCCAGCACGACCTGTCCCTGCTGCGCCGCGCGGCCGAGTGGCTCGTCCCCGGCGGCCGGCTGCTGTGGCTCACGCACGCCCCCGGCAGCGTCGAGGGACCGCCCCCGGCCGTGCCCCGGCCCAGCCTGCAGGAGACCGTGGCCGTGCTCGAGGGCAAGGGCCTGGACCTGCTGCGCGCCCAGCAGGTGCGCACCTCCGAGGCCGCGCTCGACGTCGTCCTCGAGGCCGTCCGGCCGCGCTGAGGGGCTCACGGTCCGGCAACCGCCGCCGAAGGAACCCGGACCGCGGCCCGAAGGGCCACCGGAGCACGGACGGACAGACCCCGCAACGCGACGAGGGCCCCCGCGGCGCACCGCGGGGGCCCTCCTCGTCCGTGCCGGACCGGGGAAACCGATCAGGCGGGGACGACCTCGAACTCGACGTTCGCGTTGACGTCCTCGTGCAGACGCACGGAGGCCTGGTACACACCGGTGGTCTTGATGTGCTGGTTGAGTTCGACCTTGCGCTTGTCCACGGCGCCGAGACCGGCGGCCTCGACGGCCTTGGCCACGTCCTCGGCCTTGACGGTACCGAAGAGGCGACCCTCGGAGCCGGCCTTGACCGGGATGGTCACGGTGGCGGAGGTCAGCTTCTGGGCCAGGGCCTGGGCGTCCTCGAGCGAGGCGACCTCGCGCGCGGCGCGGGCGGCCTTGATGCTCTCGATCTGCTTCTCGCCGCCGCGCGACCACGGGGTCGCGAAGCCGCGCGGGAAGAGGTAGTTGCGGGCGTACCCGTTCTTGACCTCGACCACGTCACCGGCAGCGCCGAGACCCGTGACCTCGGTCGTCAGGATGATCTTTGCCATGAGTGTCTGTCCTCTCTGATCAGCGGCCGGCGCCGGAGTAGGGCAGCAGCGCGACCTCGCGGGCGTTCTTGATCGCCAGGGCGATCTTGCGCTGCTCCTGCACGGTCACACCGGTGACGCGGCGGGCGCGGATCTTGCCGCGATCGGAGATGAACTTGCGCAGCAGCGCAACGTCCTTGTAGTCGATCTCAGTGACTTTGGCAGCCTTGAGCGGGTTCTGCTTTGGTTTGGGCTTACGGAGTTCAGCCTTGGCCATCGTGGTGCTCCTTGTTCTTCGAGTGGAGCCCGCGGCTTGTCACCGCGGGATGGGGTGGATGGGAAAAGTGCGGAAGGTCTAGAACGGCGGTTCGTCGTCCTGGCCGCTGCCCCAGTCGTAGTTCCCGCCGGAGGACTGGCTCCAGGGGTCGTTCTGGGGCGCGGCCTGCGGAGCGGCCTGGCGTCCGCCGCCGGAACGGCCGCCCTGGCCGAAGCCGGAGCCCCCGCCCTGCTGGCCGCCGCCACCGAATCCGGAGTCGCCCCCGAATCCGCCGCCGGCCGGGGCGCCGGCGCCGAAGCCGCCGCCCTGCTGGCCGCCACCGCCGCCGCCCTGCCCGCCGGAGCGGGCGTTGCGGTTGACCTTCGCCGACGCGTAGCGCAGCGAGGGTCCGACCTCGTCGACGTCGAGCTCGGTGACGGTGCGCCGCTCGCCTTCCTTGGTCTCGTAGGACCGCGACTTGAGCCGACCCTGGACGATGACGCGCATGCCCTTCTGCAGGGACTCCGCCACGTTCTCGGCCGCCTCGCGCCACACGGAGCAGCGCAGGAACAGGGTCTCCCCGTCCTTCCACTCGTTGGACTGGCGGTCGAAGGTGCGGGGCGTGGACGCAACGGTGAAGTTGGCCACGGCCGCACCCGACGGGGTGAAGCGCAGCTCGGGGTCAGCGGTCAGGTTGCCGATTACGGTGATGACGGTGTCACCAGCCATGTGGACCTCCCGGGTCGAGGATGTTCGCGGTCGTGCGGGACGTGCTCGGGTCTCTGCAGCATCTCACCGGGGGCCCGGTCCGGGCGCCCTCGGCGATCAGTTGTGAAGTCCCTACTCGGCGGAGATCTTCTGCTCTTCCGGGCGGATGATCTTGGTGCGCATGATGGCCTCGTTGAGGTTCAGCACGCGGTCGAGCTCCTGGGTGGTCTGCGGGGTCGCGGTGAAGCGCACGACCGCGTAGATGCCCTCGGTCTTCTTCTGGATCTCGTAGGCGAGGCGACGGCGGCCCCAGATGTCGACGTTGTCGACGGTCCCGTTGTCCTTGGTGACGACCTCGAGGAACTTCTTGAGAGTCGGCTCCACGGCACGATCCTCGACCTCGGGGTTGATGATCACCATCAGTTCGTACTCACGCATGTTCGAACCCACCTCCTTCGGGCTGAGCGGCTGCGGTCCTTCCGCAGCAGGAGGTTCTGTAGCGTCGTCCGCGCGCCGGCGCCGCACGTCGGGCGGCGGGCACACAGACCTCACAACACTACTACACCCACGGGTCCGCGCGGAACGGGGCGTCCGGCGCTGCGGGGCCGCACGGAGCGCGAGCTCAGTACCGGTAGGCGCTGCGGGCGATCGAGGCGTTCACGAGCGCCGTGCGGAACGGCATGGTGAAGACGTCCAGGAACATCAGCAGCATCCACGGGATCAGGAACAGGATCCCCACGCCGACCCCTGCGAGGGTCCAGCCCAGGCCGCCGAGGAACAGGTAGATCAGACCCCAGACCGGCTGGCGCAGATAGAACTTGTGGATGCCCAGCCAGCCCAGGAAGAGCCACAGGACGTAGGCGAGGAGCACGGACTTGCCGCCCACCACGTTGACCACGGGCGGCCCGGGGTGCGGGGCGCCGCGGCCGTCCCCGCCGAACGGCTGACCGGGCCGCTGCCCGTACTGCTGTCCGAAGGACGGCCGGGAGTACCCGGCCCGGCTGGGGTCGTTGTTCAGCGGGACGGGGCGGTAGTACTCGGGCTCGGGAGCCACGCGGATCCTTTCGACACGGGTTTCCACCCGGAGCGGGTTCGACGGGTGCCGTCCGCGGTCGACGGCCTGACCAGTGCAACGGCCCGTCCGTGACGGCTATTCCGGTGCGGGCCGGCACGTGCTGAAGGGTGCACACCGCATCGCGGTGGCGGTGCCTCGCCCCCGGGCGCGACCCGAGGAGGTCCGATTAGGATACGCTTTCGTTGCCAAATGATCGTCGCGCGGTTTCCGAGCGCCGCGCCCTCCGGAAGAGGCCCCGATGCGTCGTCGTTCCCTGTACGTCACCACCGGCATCCTGACCGCGCTGACGACCCTGGTCACCGGGTGCGGCACGCTCGGCCTGGGTCAGCAGCCGGCCGACCTGCAGATCTACTCGGCGCGGCACTACGACCTCGAGGGCGCCTTCGGCGATTTCACCGACGAGACCGGCATCAGCGTCGAGTTCATCACGGGCGACGACGCCGAACTCCTCGAGCGCCTCAAGGCGGAGGGGGACGACACCCCGGCGGACGTGTTCATGACCGTCGACGCGGGCAACCTGTGGAACGCCGCTCGGCAGGACGAGCTGGCCGCGCTCGACTCCGCGGCCCTCGAGGAGGCGGTGCCGGAGGACCTGCGCGACCCGCAGGGCCGGTGGTACGGCCTGGCGATGCGCGCGCGCACCGCCACCTACAACCCGGACGACGTCGACACCGCGGAGTTCGACAGCGCGGAGACCTACG
This sequence comes from Kocuria sp. NPDC057446, assembly GCF_042802875.1. Lineage (NCBI taxonomy): Bacteria > Bacillati > Actinomycetota > Actinomycetes > Micrococcales > Micrococcaceae > Kocuria > Kocuria sp. NPDC057446. The sequence goes on from NZ_JBHVDI010000001.1 coordinate 83,210, forward strand.
CCGGGCTCGCCGACCCGGAGTGGAAGGACCGGCTGTGCATGCGGGACGCCACCTCGGCCTACACCCAGTCCCTGGTGGCGAGTCTGATCGACCTCCACGGCCGGGAGCGGGCACTGGAGATCGTCGAGGGCTGGGTCGGCAACAACGTGCAGATCATGAGCAACGACATCCTGCTGCTCGAGGCCATCGACGCCGGGACGTGCGACGTGGGGATCAACAACCACTACTACCTCGCGCGCACCCTCGAGGAGAACCCCGACCTGAACGTCGACCTCTTCTGGGCCAGCCAGGACGGCGCCGGCACGCACGTGAACATCTCCGGGGCCGGAGTGGTCGAGGGCTCCGACAACGCCGACGACGCCCAGCGGCTCATCGAGTGGCTCGCGACCGACGGCCAGAACGCGTTCGTGGACGCCAACCACGAGTTCCCGGTCAATCCCTCCGTGGAGCCGGCACCCAGCATCGCGGCCTTCGGCGAGTTCGAGCGGATGCCCCTGAATGCCGAGGCCTACGGAGACCTCAACGCCGAGGCCGTCGACCTGCTGGCCGAGGCCGGCTACCGGTGATCGGAGCCGGCCACCAGTGACCGAACCTGCTGTCCTCGCGGAGACGAGGACAC
>NZ_JBHVDI010000002.1:0-3011 GCF_042802875.1 Kocuria sp. NPDC057446
GAGCGAACTCGAACGCGGCAAACGCCCCAACGCGGAACTGACCACCGCCTACCGTGCCTGGCTCACCGCCGCTTGACACGCATAGGAGCATCAGGGTGACCTGACCGTGCATCAGTCCCTCTTCTAGCAAGACCCCCAATACGACCGGGCAGGCCATGAACGGAACGAGTCCACCGGATCACAGGACACGCTCTAGTCCTCGGCCTATCCTGGAATAGGTTTGACACCTGCGTGTATCCGCTGGTGCCCAGCTCTATCATCCGCCCCACGCGGTCGTCCCCATGACCGCACGAAGTTGCCAACGAAAGGCTGGAAGTGCCTCAACACTTGAACGGTGCTGTCATTTTGATTGCTTCTCCCGGTGATGCCGCGGAGGAACGCGCTGTGCTCAGGGATGTGCTGACGGATTGGAATATCACTGACGGCCGGAGGCAGGGAGTCGCTTTGTTGCCTTGGCTGTGGGAACGTCACGCTATAGCTCAGCTCGGTGATCGGCCACAGGCTCTCATCAACAGCCAAGCCGTAGACCAGTCGGATGCTGTCATCGCAGTCTTCAACAGCCGTTTGGGCGCGTCCACCGGAATGGACGTGTCGGGCACGGCAGAAGAAATCAATCGTGCAGCCGCGCAAGGACGACCAGTACACGTTTACTTCTCCACCGCGCCGTTTTCTCGCGATGCCGATCTGGAACAGATTACTGCCTTGCGTAAGTTTAAGGAAGAAATGCTAACTAAGGGTCTTTTGGGCGAGTACGAAAATCCGCAGGACCTTATCGGTCAGGTCCGGCGCGCTATCCAGTACGACATTGATGAGAACGGCTGGGGCGAAGCATTGCCTCAACCGTCCAAGGAGGAGGGCGCCCGCCTGACTTGGCGCCATGACCACCGCAAAGAAGCCGCAGGTGTGGACAGCAAAGGTAAGGCGAAGTACCGCACCAAAGCGAACGCTCTGGTGGTGAGGAACGAAGGCGAAACCGCCGCGGAGAACCTCATCGTGGAAGTGGAAGGAATCAATGGAACAGTAGTGAAGTTCCAAGGATCCGAGGAACCCGTCACCCTCCACCGTGACTCTGAGTTGCAGTGGAGCTGCGTCCCATTAAAATCTGGATCAGTGCAAGTGACCGCTCAATGGACCGAGAATGGATTAGCCAAGAAGGAAGTCCGGACCGTATCAGTCACCAACTGATCGCCTAAGAGGTCGCGCGGGTAGGGCGCGATTTATCGGGGATGTGATGCAGGCACGGGATGTCCGCTTCGATGTAGATTGCCTAGATCTACGTCGTCATGAGGAGTCCCGTGCCTGCGGTGCCAGCATCCTTTATCGAGCCGTTGTGGGTCCCGTTCCAGGCCCTAATCCCTGCTCGAGTCGACACCCATTTGTTAGGGTGGCACCGGCGGCGGGTACCGGACCGAGTGGTGTTCGACAACCTCGTGGCCCGGCTCGTGCCGGGCGGCTTTTACCAGGTGCACGTCGATGACTGGGTCTCGGCCACGACCCCGCGGGCCTGTCGCGACGAGTGGATAACCACAAGGGTGTTCGACTGGCTCGAACAGGCCGCGCGGAAGACCTATAACACGGTGGTGGGACTTGGACCTGGGCGACCTGGTCGTCGACGGTTGCATCGTCAAAGCTGCGCACGGCGGGGACAACACTGGCAAGTCCTAGGTCGACCGTGCGAAGTTGGGCCTGAAACGTTCGCTGCTCGTCGAGGGCGCCAGCATCCCGTTCGAGGGCGAGCTCGCCGGTGCTTATCGGCACGACTCACCGCTGCTATGCCCAACTTTGGAGCGGCTGTACAGCCTCGGGTTCGACCTGCCCGAGACCATCATGACCACACCAGCCCGTCAGGCTGTGTGACCCGACCTGACCTGCCACCACTTCGTGCATCAGTCCCCATGGTTATTGGTCGAGTTCCGACATGAGGGTGGACACATCACCGATTTCCTCCATGCTCGACACTCTGCAACTTCCTGCGCAGTTGAACGTCTTCTGGGTGTGTTTGGAGCCATTGGTGGGTTTCCGTCACCAGTTGTGTCAACGGGACCGGCGAGTCCTTACCGAGTCCTTCCACCACGCCCAGCAATTTGATGCGGACATAAAGGTCTTCTGGGTGTGTTTGGAGCCATTGGTGGGTTTCCGTCACCAGTTCAGTCAACGGGACCGGCGAGTTTTTACCGAGTTCTTCCACCACGCCCAGCAACTTGGTGCGCACTTGAACATCTTCTGGGCGTGTTTGGAGCCATTGGCAGGTTTCCGTTACTAGTTGTGTCAACGGGACCGGCGAGTTTTTACCGAGTCCTTCCACCATGCCCAGCAATTTGATGCGGACATAAAGGCCATCTGCGTGTTTTTGGAGCCATTGGTGAGCTTTCAATACCAGTTGGGTCGCCGGGACCGGCGAGTCCTCACCGAGTTCTTCCACCACGTCCAGCAGCTTGGTGAGCACATGAGCACCTTCTGGGTGTGTTTGGAGCCATTGGTGGGTTTCCGTCGCCAGTTGTGTCAACGGGACCGGCGAGTTTTTACCGAGTTCTTCCACCACGCTCAGCAGCTTGGTGCGCACATGAATGTCTTCTGGGTGTGTTTGGAGCCATTGGTGGGTTTCCGTCACCAGTTGTGTCAACGGGGCCGGCGAGTTTTTACCGAGTTCTTCCACCACGCTCAGCAGCTTGGTGCGCACTTGAGCGTCTTTTGGGTGTGTTTGGAGCCATTGGTGGGTTTCCGTCACCAGTTGTGTCAACGGGGCCGGCGAGTTTTTACCGAGTTCTTCCACCACGCCCAGCAATTTGATGCGCACATGAATGTCTTCTGGGTGTGTTTGAAGCCATTGGTGGGTTTCCGTCACCAGTTGAGTCGCCGGGACCGGCGAGTCCTTACCGAGTTCTTCCACCACGCCCAGCAGCTTGGTGCGCACATGAATGTCTTCTGGGTGTGTTTGAAGCCATTGGTGGGTTTCCGTCACCAGATGGGTCAACGGGACCGGCGAGTCCTTACCGAGTCCTTCCACCACG
>NZ_JBHVDI010000002.1:3108-68580 GCF_042802875.1 Kocuria sp. NPDC057446
TCTTCTGGGTGTGTTTGAAGCCATTGGTGGGTTTCCGTCACCAGATGGGTCAACGGGACCGGCGAGTCCTTACCGAGTCCTTCCACCACGCCCAGCAATTTGATGCGGACATAAAGGTCTTCTGGGTGTGTTTGAAGCCATTGGTGGGTTTCCGTCACCAGATGGGTCAACGGGACCGGCGAGTCCTTACCGAGTCCTTCCACCACGCCCAACAACTTAGTGCGCACAATAACATCTTCAGAATGTGACCGCACCCATCCATGAATATTCGTTAATACAATTTCACGAAAATTAATACAGGCGGAATCACTTAATTTAAGCGACAACATACCAATTAAGACCCGTTCCGAATCATCAACGGCGTCAGCCCAGCCCATAAAGTCGGCCATGATCGCCGACAATAAATCATTATTACATTTTGCCATAGACCTTGTGTACTTATCAAACACCCCCAGGCAAAAAAATACATTTTCAGGCGCGACATGGGCCTCTCCAACCCACATGCCCACTTCGTTCAATACGAACTCATGAACACTCTCATCCATCAAAGCATCCATTGATTTATACCAAGAAACCAACGCAAGGACACTCTCGTGACGTACTTCAGCATGAGAAAACCAATTTTTAAAATCAGTTAGGTGATTAAGCAATAACTTAGAATCAATGGATATTAGCCATGAGACTAGTGGGTCTGCAAGTTTCCACCGCGAAAGCCCAAGTAAAGAATCAATCATTTGTTCTTTTGCAACTTCAGTATAGTTTTTATTTCGAGCTACTTGTATCGCTATGCGGGGTTCACACGACAAGTTACCGCGGCGGAGATGGTATGGAAACTTCACTTCACGAATGTGGGAATGTTCTGAACTTCCCCGTCTTGCTATTCTTCCGAGTTCCCACGCAGCGAGCCAACTTTGTGCGTCCTCTCTGTTCATTCGCTTTCTCAACACATGTCGCAGTTGGGAATTAAAACGGTTATCAATACTCCGAGTAAGTCTACAAAGGTTACGCGTGGATACCGACATATTATCCCACCCTTGAGGAGAGAAAAGCTTACTAACAAACCCTCTGTCGTATCTGTCAGAAGTTCTGCTTCCCACGTTTGCAATATGTGCAAGAAACGGACCACTGTTAGATAACTTTAAGGAAGCTGGAATAACCCATTCCGCCACGTCAAACCCTTGAGACGGCCTTAATTCCCAAATGCGTTGAGCCACCCTAGCGTGGATGGTCGACACAACTTTGAGTTCGCCGTCAGGACCGTTCTCCGTAGTGATTCTAAAAATTGACCACCCCTCAGCCAATTCCATTTCCGATAATTGTTGTACGTAGTCGTCAAAATTTTCCATTTTGTCGGAAATGGACAATGATTTGACCAATAGCTCAACCGGGCAAGACATTGAAAATCTATGAAAATAAGCAACTACCATAAGTGCGCGAACCAGCCATAAAAGTTGGTCAGGTCTCACACGGGAGTCAATTACGTTACCATCGTTTAATGTAGACCAAATTCGAGCAATAATGTCATCAAAGGAGGTGTCCGCGGCAGCTTCCATTGCCAGGACTATAAAATCGTCCTCGCGGTTTTTAAAATAGGAAGGATCACGCCCAAATGCCGCAGCAAGATCCTCCCGTTCCGCCACGCTTGGCGCCTCGAGTTCATAGTTAACACGGTGTATATGATGGTCTCTAATTGCGTATCCGTATGCGTCTAATAAGAAAGTAGGACTGGCCGCAATAATACCGACTTCTACATGTCCCCGAGATTGAATTCTTCGAGCCAGTTTTTTTAGGAAATCTGCCCATCCCGAGTTGGCGAATAAGGGGTCGTCCATCAGAAGGATGACCGGACGTCCACTTTGGGCCATCATGCCAATGGCTTGCATGTAGGTTTTACTGTCCTCCGGAGAAATAGCTCCATGATTAACCCCTAAATCCATGACAAAAACTTCGCCTCGGGTAACCATGTCGGCTAGAACTCGTCTCACAATAGTTGATTTACCACTGCCTGGCGCGCCGTGCACAAAGAGTGCTGGAAGTCGCATATCTGTCTGCTCGAGAAGAGGTGCAACTATACAACGACGGACGACATCCATCAGGGGCTGAGTAGCGGCTCGTTCAATAAACCTACTACCTGGCCCTGGGCCTTGGACAACATCAGCCCAGGTAGCGGGACGAGCTTCAAATTGAATTATTTTCCTGCGACTTTCCGCCGTTAAAAACCCACGTTCAATGATGCGAAACGGCGGCGCGTCTCCAAAGTTTCGGGAAGCCAAGAAGAGAGCGCCTCGGACGTCATTCCGATCAAATTCGCTGAACACTCCTTCGGTGTCTGGTTGAAGAACACTCGAAATCAGGTTGCGTATAGCGTTTAGGGCATCTTGCACTCCTTCGGGATCTATTGAATTATGTGTGATTAGTTCTTGTATTGAGTGAGCTTCTGTGGAATTTAAGTTTGTAAGGTGACCAACATCCACACTCCTCATGTCGACATATTGAATGATGGATGAATTCCAAAATTCCTTAATTTTGCTTTCCGGCGCCGAAAACTGATTAAGACTACTACCGTGAGATGAAAATTCAGATAATGGAGGTAATTCACCATATAAGTCCACGAGCAGTTTGTGTTTTGGGTTTTCACTTTCGGTGTCCGCTATATACAGGTTTAACTTTAAGAATTCACCCCCATATGTTTCGTGCTGAAATTTATTGTATACTATTTCAGCCAATTTTTCACCGACGACTTTTTTTGAAAGGCCCGTGGAAAGCACGAAGTTGACCTGGGAGTCCGTTTCGCTTGAACGAACTTCGAAAGAGTTATCGCTTAGCTTTCGAAGCGTCCGCGGGTTATTGGATGTGCCCTCTCCCAAAAAAATGGTTACTAGTGACTGGAAAATAACAGTGTTGAGTAAATTGGAGTGAAAGAAGCTGTTGTTGCCGTACAGTTCCTCGGATGCAATCTGCTTATTCATATCTGTCCTTGGTCAATGTTGGACTTGCGGGAGATTGTACCGACGTTCATTTCAAATGGGCGACCAACGACTCAGGCCCCGGAGCATCCTGCGCCAGGGTCTGAGTCGTTGGTGCCGTCCGCAGCCGGTGTTGCTCAGGCTTTGCAGTCAGTGCAGTAGCCTGTCTCGCCGGCCTGGTGGGCGAGCTGGGAGCAGCGGCGGACCAGGAAGCAGGAGGCGCAGATGAACGCGTCGACTTGCTCGGGAATGACGGTCACGGTGAGTTCTTCATGCGAGAGATCGGCCCGGTCCGGTCGATGCCCTCGGCAGGGTCGACGCCCTCGGTGTCGATGACCGCGGTCTAGGTGGCCCCACTGGCCCGGACCTGGAACGCGCCCAGAGACTCGTTGGCCGGCTCGTCCTCGCCCCGGGCGCGCGCAGAGTCGTCGTCGGTGACCATGATGTGCAGGCGTCCTCCTAGAGCGGGGCGGGACCAAGCAAGAAGCTCCTGTCCCGAGAGACCAGAGTGCAGCCCCGTCTCGCCACAGCCTGCGGCGCCTCCGGGCCGGTGCCTGTGGGCCAGCTACGCTCGAGCTCACTAACATCCCACCTCAGCAGAGGAGCGCCCCCGTGTCCGTGGAGATCGCCGAGGGCGGTACTGTCGTGGCCGCCGGCCATCCTGTCGACTACGCCACCGCCTACACCTGGGCCGTGGACAACCCGGAGAAGATCACCGCCCTGGTGGAGGACACCAAGGCGTTCGTCACCGTGATCGCCGCAGCCGAGGCAGCACCACAGGAACAGCAGCAGGCCGCGGTGTACGAGGCGTTCACCGCTGGGCGCCCGAAGCGCCCCGGCGCCTCCTGGAGCGCCTGAGCACCACAGGCACGATGGTGAAGCCCTCGTCCTCCTGAGCCCATGGGGGCCAGGAGGACGAGGGCTTCACCGCACTCGTCGAACGATCCTGCTACTCGCAGGCGACCCCTTCACCGTCACGGTCCAGTTTCGGCGCGTAGCCGGGAGACCCGACATAGAGCGGCGCTGCCCCGGCCGGCCTGGCCGCGGAGCAGTTGGCGAACCCGCCGGCCGGGGCGGCAGGCGCCGCCGGAACCGGCTCAGGTGCCGGCGCGACCGGGGCGGGTGCGACCGGTGCGGGCGCCACGGGCTCCGGAGCAAGCGCCGGGGCGTTGCCGGCGATGTCGCCGACGGCCATGGTCGCTTCGGTCGGCAACTCCTGGCCCTGGCAGTCGGTGAGTACCTCAGTCATGGCGTTCTTCTCAGGGGCGCTCACCCACAGCTCGTACTTAGCCTTCACCGCGATCTGGATGGCGACGAACTCGCAGTGGACGTTTACGTTGTCCGGCAGCCACTCATCGGCCGGCTTGTCGGACTTCGCCTGGTTGGCTGGACCGTCCACCGCAAGCAGGTTCAGCGGATCGTTGGACAGCTCCACCCGCTGATTCTGGGAAAAATTCCGGGCACCGGTGATCCAGGCGTTGCCGAGCGAGACGACGTGGTCGATCTGGACGTCCGAGGAGGTCGCTGGCCCGCGCACGAAGTTGATCGTGGCCCCGGTGTAGGGGTCCGGGGCCAACACCCCGGAGTCGAACTTGCACCCGTCGGCGGAGACGACGTCGTCGAGATCGCGGGCTAGGACTTCCTGGCGGGTGTCCGCACAGTCACCGTTGGCATCGATCCAACCGCCGAAGGAGCTCTCACGGTCGTAGCCGGACATGGTGCCCCGGGCCGCGACCGTCAGCCCGTTGAGCGCGGTCAGGGCCTCGGAGGAGGCAGCCGCCGTCACCGTCTCCTGGGCCGGAGCCGTGGCGGTGGGAGGCTCGGCCGGAGCACTGGGTGCAGCGGGGGAAGAAGCCGCGGGGGAGGAGGTGGTGACCGTGCTCGCAGCAGTGTCGGGGCCACCGCTCGGTTCGCCCGGGGTATCGGCGCAGCCGGTGAGCAGGGCTAAGGTCATGGCCGCCGACGTCCAGTCCGCAACGGTGCGGCCACGGGCGTGGAGGGGGAGGGGATCATGTGACTCCTGGGGGGAAGATGCCGGGCGACCGCAGGGGAACAGATCCGCTCAGCACGGGGGATCGAGGCGGCTCCCATCCTCCTACCGACCAGTGACATAAACGAACGGAACGCCACTGTGACGGTCCCCCGATGGGGTGCCACGTGCTCGGATTCCCGAACAGTCATGAAACGGTCCTTCCAGACGGTGACGGAGACGACGGGGCGGTGTGACCCATGACCTCCCCGCATCCGACTCCAAGTCGTCCTCGATGGACCGCTGGCCGCGATCATGGTGTCGTTGTCAGCTTCCCACCCGTAGGGGCCTGCGTTGAGCTCTATGCCGGGGCCTACCGGTAGTTAGCCTCCAGCACCACGTCCCCGCGTGAACCGTCGCCACCCAGGGCCCAGCACAGCTTTTGAGGCGAGCCTTCGGTGCGCTCCACGTCACTGCTCTCATAGCACTCGTAGTCAGGGGTGATATGACTACGGGCGCCGGCGGGCTCCCCGGTGTCCATAGTTACTTGCATGATCGACTTGGCCTCATCGCAAGTGACGCCCTGCAAGTTCTCATAGGTGTACTTGGCACCCACACAGGTGCTTGCGCTGAGTTCTCCCGGTGGATCAGCGGGCGTCTCGCTTTCCACGGAGTTGTTCGCCTCACCCGGTGTGGGAGGTGATGAGGCGGTCAGGGACTGGATGATGGGGAGGATCTCGTTGCGGAACCGAGAGCTGGCCGCGAACTGTTCTGCTTCGGCTTCCAGATCGACTTGGTCATTGGGCCCCAGTTCCTGGATGCCGCTGAAGGACAGGAGATAGTCATTGCCCCATCGAAGGTCGAAGAGCGTGGTGTCCGCCCCGGTCCCTGCGGCCAGGCCGTAGATCAGGCTTCCATTGCCGCCCACGCTTTGGCCCGGTGTGGCCGCCACGATTGCTTGGGACGGCGTTCCCAACCCGTCCAGCACCCCGGGAACAGCACCCTGGGGCAAGACCGTGATGAGCGGGGGCGGACCCGCCGGTGCGGTCCAGGACCGCACAGTCAGCGCCAGCACGTCTTGACCGTCGGTGTCGCTGAGCGTCCATGTCTTATGGATGGTGTCCCGGTACTGCTCATCCATCGTGTCCGTGACCGTCCACCCGGTCGGGTAGCGGAAGCTCAGGGTGCCGTCCGGGGACGTGAACGTCTCGTCCAACGCCACATCTGACTCCACTAGGGCCGAAGGCGAAGGACTGTTGGTTGAGTTCGCAGCAGCAGTATTCGACGGCGGCGTAGGGGTGGCTGAAGGGGAGCTACTCGCCGGAGCATTGGCCTTCACCGTGCCTGTCAGTGCAACATCTGGCGTGTTCGCCCCCACATCGGAACACCCACTCACTGCCAATGCACAAGACAGCACGGCAGGGAGCACGAGGCTGCGGGGGGCGGTCATCATGGCAACAGTTTGGCATGTGCAACACCATGAAAGCGTTTCCTGGTGCCGACGACGGCGAGCACCTGTGTCGCCGCGACGCCCCTCGTGCCTCCGTCATCCGAACTTGGATGCGTTGCGCGCTGAGGTCCTTCCGCAGTGGGACATCGCCTCAGTTGATGAGCTCAGTGGATAGCGCGCAGCGGATGCCAGGTTACGAGAACAGCCACCTCATGGTGACGCCCGTGGCGGATCCGAAGGTGGTGCTGTCCAGTAGGGCATCGCCGTTGAACTGCGGGCTTCTCCTTCCTCGAACCGCCACTGTGGAACCGCTCTTCCTGTCCGGTGCAGTAAGCGTCGACCGGTGTCGGCCGCAACAGAGCCTCATGGGCGCGCCGCATGCACGAGGAGCAGGTTAGTGTCATGGGCGACAGCACACCATGGCCCTCGTGCCGCTGCCTGAAAGAGAGCATGACCCAGCAAACCAAGGTCCGGTTCCGCGACTATCTCGGCAAACCCCGCAGCCAGTGGACCAGAGAACAACACGAGCACGCTACCCGTGCTCTAGCCCTCCTCGTCGCTCTGCTCGTTCTCTACATCATCGGCTCAGCCATGACCAGCGGCGGGAGCTCACCAGAGAGCGCGCGCCAATCAGCTTCTGGTTCTCAAGCCACCCAGGAGGAGTTGAACACGTGGGTGACCGAGATGAACCAGTCAGCGCTGGACTTCACGGTCGCCAGCTCCTGGGACGAGCGGTGTGGAACCCAGATGCAGGCGATCCAGGCGGACATCAAGGACTTCGGGTCTTCCCACACAAGTCCATGGGCGTGTCAGAACCCGCAGTTGACTGTCAGCACCATTGGAGAGCTGGACGTGAGGCTCGATGTTGACGACGTGGAGATGGCTGAGGGCGCGTCCGAGTATTTGATGGCCTCTATCGGGCATGCCCGGGAGGATATCCAAGTGGTGCGTGTCTACGACTCCCATGGCGGGTTGCTCTCTGAAACAGAACGAGCTGACGTCCCTGCGTTGAATCTTTGATCACCTCATACGGGACAGTCAGAAGATGATCGTGGGAACCGGGATCCTGTCGTAAACAAGACTATCGGCCGGGACAGCCGCACCATCAGTCGTCATCTGACCTGGCTTGCCCGTGGGGGGGCGTAGCCGAGGTCCGCGCGTGCGACTGTGCAGTCGCTGATCGGCCTGTGAACACCGGATGCAGGGGCGACCCACTCCCTCAACTTTACATAATCACGATTATCGGCGTTAAAGCAGGACGAGTAGAAACAGGTGAGAGAACTCGTCCTCCTTGGCCTACGGGCGTCTGCCGAGGTAGCGACCGGGTGCGCGGCGGATCGGCTTGATCGCTGAGCCGGCGCGGTGCGGTGCGGTTCATCCGCGCAGCCCAGCATGGAGATCTCTCGTTTTCGCATGAGCTGCACAGCTCCCCATCGCTCGGCTTCACCGCGTTTCCGCGATGCACGGCGACTCGCAGAACTGCGCGGGACATCGGGCCCTGACCACGGGGGTGTTGCTTCGACGCTGGTCAGCGCATGACCCCAGAAATCACGAGGGGACTGCCTTACCGTGCGCATAGATGTCCCCGTCCGCCTGAAGTCTATGTAGCAGATGTCATCAGCTGTTCGGACTCGGATTGAAGCGCACAGCGGACCATTCGGCATAGGCGCAAGGGTGCCGGTCCCCCACGGTCTGGCTGGATCGACGCAAGAAACCACGGATGGGAATGCCAGGTGTCAGGACCGGAATCGAAGAGGCAATGACGCGATCTTCGTGATCGACGATGGTGATGTCTTCGCCGCGCTGCAGGATGCGGATGAGTTGGTCGCAGAAGTTTTCCGTTTTGAGGTCTGCAGCCACGACACCAAGGAATGTCCCGCCTGTAAACACTGGAATAGAGGCCGTCATGGTGAGGCTGTCGGTACCCCAGGCATCGATATAAGGAGACGTGATAAACGGGGCGGTGCCGTGCCGTGCTTCGCGAAACCACTGAGCGTTGCTGTAGTCATAGAACGAGTCGGATTCACGGTTGAGCACGTGCTGCTTTTGCTTGATGGCAGCACCGGATCGGATCCACCAGAGCATCCATGCTCCGATGGGGCCGGTTCGATCGATGTCTGCAACGAACCCGACCCCTGTGATGGGGGTATCGATGGTGGCGAGCACGTCCCGGCAAGGTTGCTCCAATGCTCGGTGCAGGGCATTGGCAAGTTCGTCATCCAGCGTGTGATCGCCCAGGACGGCAACAGTCGTCGTGGCTAAGGGTTGCAGTTGGTCGAAAATCGTTGCAACAGCAAGGTTGATCTCTTGGACGACGTCGACCATATGCTGGTCGACCTCGGCTGCGCGTCCGCTCATAGGTCAGCCCCCTGTGTTGCGAGAACCAATGCGTTTCGGAGAGTGAGCAGCTCATCTCCCACTGCTGCAGCTGCTTCTACCACGCTCTGCTGCGCCACTAATCCCTTGTTCTTTTCGACGGCTCCGACGGCGTTGGAAAGGCAGGTGGCAACCAGTGTTCGGGTGGCCGGTTCCGCATAGGCGAGGGTTTTGATCGGGGCGAAGTGCACTTGGAGCTCAACGGCTGCGGCACTGAGTCGGGTGGATTGCGACGCTACGGCAAGCTCAATGAGGAGGCGTGATTCGGCTCGACGGAACGGGGCTGCATCACTCGTGGTTGTCATCGTCTGGATGATCTCCGCTAGGACCCTCCGACTATGGTCGGAGGCCCGCTCAGCAGCCAGTGCGGCTGCATGGCCGGAAACGGCGCACGCCCAATCCGTCAGGTCGCGGATCTCGATGCTCGACAAGCCACGAAGAGAATCCTCCAAATAGCGTTGGCCGGCTTCCTGCAGCGGGGCCACGAACGTGCCCCCTTGCCGACCGCGGGTGGTGCGCACCAAGCCCTGCTCGCGCAACATCTGCAAGGCGTCCCGCAGCGTCACTGGTGAGACGTTGAACTGCCGAGCCAGGTCCACCTCGTTGGGCAACTGTTCCCCGCTGCTCAGCACCCCGAGGGTGATGGCTGTGCGTAGCCGATCAGCGACCGTCTCTGTCCGGCGGGTTTCGTCCAACGGCGCGAAGAGCACACGCCTGGTCAGCGTGTGCAGCCTGTCCGGCTCCATGCGTTGGTCCTTTCCCGTCACGGGGGCGTGGGTCGGGGTACGAGTTCTCATCGTACTGAGCGGGGGTAGTGACACAGGTCACGAATCATGTTTACATGTCCCTAACCTACAGAAGTATCGTTTATGTCTACATTTTAGACCCTTCGCGGTCTCCGCCTTCGACAGAGAAGAGAGCTTCGTCCATGGCACCTAGGGTCGTCATCATCGGCGCCGGCATCGCCGGCCTGACCACAGCACTGGAACTCCACCGTGCCGGCTATGAAGACATCACCGTCTTGGAGCAACACGGGCCTGGGTACGGGTCGTCGGGCAAGTCCGCCGGAGTCGTCGAGACCCAGTACCTGGATCGGGCTGGTATCCATGTGCGCGACTTCGGGCTTCGCTTTTTCGAGGACTTCGCCCGGGAGCACGGAGGCACTCTCGTGCGTTCCGGCTACCTGCGTCTGGGCGCGAGCACCGATGACCTGGAGATGTTCCAGCACAGCGTGGAGATCCAGCAAGAGTTCGGGATCACCGATCCGGTGGTGCTCACGGCAGACGAGATCGCTGCTAGGTGGCCGCGGCTCATCTTGGAGGACCGGCCAGGAGGCGTGTTCGGGCCCTCGGACGGTCACATCGACAGCTACGAATTCTGCCTGCGGGCAGCGGCCGTGCTCGTGACTCGAGGAGTTGTCGTCCACAACGGCGTCAAGGTGCTTGCCGCCGAGCAGACACCGACCGGCGGCTGGTGCATCACCACGACCAACCGCCAGATCAGTGCCGATGTCGTCGTCAACGCCGCCGGTCCCTGGGCTCAGCAGATCGGCCGTCTCTTCGGTGCGGAGATGCCGTTGAACAATCAGCTCCGCCCCAAGGTCAAACTCACCCATGAGGAGGAGCTTGATCCACTGTTGCCCTTCGTCATGGACTATGTGCCCGGGTCGGGCCGGGACGGCGTCTACTTCCGATCCGAGACGGCCAACGAGATCTTCATCGGCATCCACACCGACGAGAGCCTTCTAGAAGAGCAGGACCCCGAACGCCCGCTCGAGGAAGCCCCCCAGGAGTTCATCGATCGGGCCCTTCAGCTGCTGCCGACCCGTCTCCACTGTCCCCGCGGATTGCGCCTGGGGCGCACCTGGACCGGCCTCTACCCCATCTCCCCGGACAACAAACCGATCGTCGACATCCACCCTGATGCACCCAACGTCATCCACGTCATGGGAGCCGGTGGATCGGGAATCCAGCTGGCCCCGGCTATGGCGCGCATGGCCGCCGAACTCGCAACCACAGGCGCAACCCAGTCCTTCCCCGAGACCAACTGGTCACTGTCGCGACTGCATGGCAACGACCACCTGCAGTCCACCTCACGCTAAGGAGCACCATCATGGCCAAAGTCGACTACGCGTCCTCCTCCTTGGGCAACGAGACCCTCGAGCAGGAGTACGAGCGCCAGCTGCAAACGATCCGCGAGCAGCACCCCCCTGTGGAGGCCTGCCTGGTGGGCGGACGACGGATCACGTCCGGGCCCGTCTTCCACCGATTTGATCCGTGTGTACCCGACACCACTGTCGGGGCCGCCCATGCTGCAACCGAAGAGACGGTGCATGAGGCGGTGGCGGCAGCCCGGTCCCAGGCCAAGGCATGGCGGAGGACGGACTACCGGAAACGGAACGCGATGCTACGCGCCGTGGTGGAGGACATGGCGCAGGACCTCGCCCTCCTTGCTGCGATCATCTCGGCCGAGACCGGCAAGACACGTCTGGAAGCATACGGCGAGGCCCAGGAAGTCCTGGACATGATCGAGCACTACTGCGCCCAGGTGGAACAGCACAACGGATTCGTGGCACAGCAGAAGTCCACCGCCACCGAGAAGAACTACGACCTGCTGGTCCCCTACGGGACCTTCGCGGTCATCGCCCCGTTCAACTTCCCGGCAGCACTCACCGTGGGTATGTCCGTGGGAGCCCTCGTCACCGGCAACACGATCGTGGTCAAACCCTCCGACAAGACGCCCCGATCCGCCGCCTACGTCACGGACGCTTTCGCCCGCCATCTTCCCGACGGCGTCATCAACGTCGTGCACGGCGGCGCTGACGTCGGGCAATGGCTGGCTGCCGCCGACGTTGACGGCATCACCTTCACGGGTTCGGCTGAGGTCGGCTGGGACCTGTACAACCAGCGGGGGCCACGCGGCTTCCAAAGGCCCGTGCTGGCGGAGATGGGTGGGCAGAACCCCGCAGTGGTCGCCCGCAGCGCTGATCTCGACGACGCCGCCGCCGGCATCGTCCGTTCGGCCTTCGGGCTCTCAGGTCAGAAGTGCAGCGCCTGCCGACGCGTCATCGTGGACGCAGCCGTGGCCGAAGAGCTCACCCAGAAGATCATCGAGCGCGCCGAACAGCTCCGCGTGGGAGATCCCCTACGGTCCGACACCGGCCTGGGCCCGGTCATCGACGACTCCATCGCGGCACGCATCGACGAAGCCCTGACAGTTGCACACCGTGACGGCCGTGTGCTGACCGGCGGACGCGTCGAAGACCTGCCGGGGAACTACTACCGGCCGATCGTGGTCGATCGCCTCCCGCAAGACCACCCGCTGACTCGGGACGAGCTCTTCGCCCCCTTCCTCACCATCATCACCGTGGACTCCTTTGCCGATGCCCTCCAGGAAGCCAACGCCGTCGATTACGGGTTGTCTGCTGGCGTGTTCTCCGGTGACCCGGAAGAGGTTGAGCAGTTCCTCGAAGACATCGAGGCGGGGGTGCTGTATGTGAATCGAGCCGCCGGAGCGACCACGGGTGCATGGCCCGGCGTCCAGTCCTTCTGCGGGTGGAAGCTTTCGGGCACCTCCGGCAAGGGCGGCTTGGGCATCTGGTACCTCCCGGGATTCATGCGGGAGCAGAACCACACGGTGGTGACGGACGCATGAGCTTCGTCGACGACATCGTCGCCGAGTCGACAAACCTGCGGGAACGTGCCGTGAAGGTGATGCCCGGCGGCATCACCCGCAGCACCCTCTTTCTCGCACCTCATCCTCCGTACGCCGTGCGTGGGGAGGGGGCGGTGATCACCGACAACACCGGCCACCAGGTGATCGACTGCAACAACAACTACACCTCCCTGATCCATGGCCACGCCCACCCTGCAATCACATCGGCTGCCGTGAAGGTGATCTCCGAAGGAACAGCCTTCGGACTGCCCACCGACCGAGAGGTCGTCTTTGCTGAGCTTTTGGCCGAGCGAGTGGGACTTCCGCACTGGCGCTTCTGCAACTCCGGCACGGAAGCCGTCATGATGGCGATCCGGGCGGCCCGCGCCTACACCGGCCGAGACCTGTTGATCCGATTTTCCGACAGTTACCACGGCACTTCCGATGCTGTCGTCGCCCCCGACGCTGCCGGGGTCCCGACCGGCACCACTCGAGATGTGCTCGTGTTGCCCCAGGCAGATTCCGCGGCGTTCAAAGAGACCATGGCTTCCCAGGGATCTCGGGTGGCGGCTGTGCTGATCGATCTCATGCCCAACCGCGCCGGCCTAGTCCCAGTCCCGCAAGACTTCGCCGGCTTGGTACGAGAGCAGACCGACCGCCACGGGGCCTTGATGATCGTCGATGAGGTCATCACCCTGCGCCTTGGAACAGACGGACTAGCGGGGCGATACGGAATCCGACCCGACCTCGTCACAGCGGCCAAAATCATCGGGGGCGGATTTCCCGTCGGAGCAGTGGGCGGGCGAGCCGAGGTGCTCGAGCCTTTCAACCCGCTGGGCAACGGTTCAGTGAGCTGGGGAGGGACCTTCAGCGCCAACCCTGTCACCCTCGCAGCCGGCCTGGAAGCCATGCGCAGCTTCAACCGCACGCAAGTTGAGGCGCTGAACACCGCAGGTGATGAACTCCGCGCCACCCTGCACGCAGCCCATATCCCCGTCAGCGGCCTCGGGTCCTTACTCCGACTGCGCCATCCGGACCTGGAGCGGCTGTGGTGGAGCCTGTACGAACGCAACGTCATGGTTGGCACCAACGGCTTGATCGCTCTGTCCACGGCCATGAACGACACCCACCTCGACAACATCCGCGAGGCAGTCCTCGCCGCATATCAGGAGCTCTCATGACGAACAGCCCTGAGGCCGTCTCGCAGCGGCCCGAACAAATGGCAGCTCCGGCTCTGGCACTGCGTTCCATCCGGAAAAGCTACGGGGACCATGTAGCGGTCAACGACGTTTCCCTGGAATTGGCCAGTGGAGAAGTACTGGCCATCATCGGCCCCAGCGGGTCGGGAAAGAGCAGCCTGCTGCGTTGCATCAACCTGCTAGAGCGCCCTGAGTCCGGTGTGCTGGAAGTATTCGGCAAACCCATTCCCCTGGACCGGGACGTCCCCGCCAAGGACCTGGCGCTGCTGCGCAGAAACGTCGGGATGGTATTTCAGTCGTTCAATCTCTTCCCGCACCTGACCGTTCTACGCAACATCACCTTGCCTCAGGAGCGAGTGCTCAAGCGCAATCCAGAGAAAGCCGCCCAGCGGGCGCGTGAACTGCTGGAACGCGTCGGGTTGGCGGACAAGGGAGACTCCTACCCGGGCAAGCTCTCCGGAGGCCAGCAGCAACGGGTCGCGATTGCCCGCGCTCTGGCCATGGACCCTCAGATCCTGCTGTTCGACGAGCCCACCTCCGCCCTCGACCCGGAGTTGGGCCTGGAAGTACTGGCTGTCATGCGCGGCCTGGCGGAGGCCGGCACCACCATGGCCGTGGTCACCCATGAGATTCACTTCGCGGCCGAAGTGGCCGACCGCATGATCGTCATGGCGGACGGGCGGATTATTGAGCAGGGACCTCCGGAAACCGTCCTGGATTCGCCGACCTCGGCCCGCACCCAGCGATTCCTCAGAGCTGTCAGGGGACGCTGATGGAGTACCTGGAGGCCATCCTGCTGGGCATTCCTATGACCATCGCCGTGACCGTGGTCAGTTTCGTCATCGGCATGGTCCTGGCGGTCTTCCTCACCCTGGGCACCACCGCGAAACCGCCCCTGGTGCGAGGTCTCGCCCGTGCGCTCATTGATGTGTTCCGCGGTATCCCCCCGGTGGTGTTCCTCTTCATCATCTTCTTCGGCCTGGGCAACGAGTTGGGAAGGATGAGCCCGTTCACGGCAGCCGTGATCGGCCTCGGACTGATCTCAGCCGGGCACCTAGCTGAGTCCTACCGCGGGGGCCTCTCAGCGATCCATCGAGGACAGTTCGAGGCGTCTTCCGCGCTGGGGTTGAACGGTACGGACACGATGACGAGGGTCATTGCACCGCAGGCCGTCCGCGTCGCGCTACCGAGCATGACGACCTATGCCATCTCGTTGCTCAAGGACTCCTCGATCGTTTCCACGATTGGAGTCGCGGAGATCATGTTCGTCGCCAACCAGACCGCGCGCTCGAGCGCAGACGGATTGATGCCCTTTTTCATCGCCGCGGCGATCTACATCCTCCTGGGGCTGCCATTGGCATGGATCACTAAGCGGATCGAGTCCCGGCTTCACTCAAGGATCAGCAGATGAATTCCACGCTCACCATGATCGCAAGTTGGATGCCGCAACTGCTGGACGGGTTGCTCCTGAGCTTGCAAGTGACTTTCTTGGGCTTGCTCATCGGGGTGCCAGGAGGCCTCGTGCTGGCGGTGCTCGCCCTGTCGCCCAACCGGGCTCTTCGCATACTGTCCATGGTTCTGACTGAAGTCGGGCGTGGAACCCCAGCTCTGGTGATGTTGCAGTTCGTCTACTTCGGGCTACCGAACGTCGGCTTGTCCCTGGAGGCTTTTGCCGCTGCCTCGTTTGCCCTGACTCTCACCACCGCCGCGTACACCAGCGAAATCATTCGCGCTGGGCTCAAAAGTGTTCCTCAAGGCGAGCTCGAAGCCTCCGACGCCCTTGGCATCTCCCTCTGGGACCGGATGCGGTTCGTCGTCATTCCCCAGGGATTGCGAATAGCGATCCCGACCTTGCTCGGCTTTGCCATCCTCATGTTCCAGGCGTCCTCTCTGGCCTTCACCATCGGACTGCCTGAACTGCTCAGCCGGGCCTACTCGATCGGCGCCAGCAACTTCCGATACCTGGAAGTACTGGCCGTCGCCGGACTCCTCTACCTACTGGTCACCATTCCAGGAGCCTGGCTGACCCGCCGCGCCGAAAGCCGCATGGCCCGCCATCTCTGACCACTCCCACCGCCCACCATCAAACAAAGGAACCACAATGCTGCAGAAGAACGTCACCAAAATCCTTGTGCTTGGCTCGGCCCTGGCTCTCTCTGTCACAGCGTGTGGAGGCTCCGGTGACCCCGATGCCCAAGCCGCCGCGGACAACTGCACACCGGCACACGACTTCTCCACGGCCAAGGACGGTGTGCTGACCGTGGCACTGACCAACACCCCGCCCTACTCCTATGAGGAGAACGGCGAACTTGCCGGCATCGACAGCGATATCCTGCAGGACTTCGCCGCCCAGGAGTGCCTGACCATCGAGTACACGCCCTACACCTACGCGACCGCGGTGCCGGCCGTGCAACAAGGCCAGGCTGACGTTGCCATCGGCGGTTTCTACCGCACAGCCGCACGTAACGAGGTAGTCCGTCTCAGCGCCCCCGTGTACCTCGACGAGCTCACGGTCATCTCCAAAGAGGGCCACTCCACCGTCGACGAGATCCTGGGCAAGCGGCTGGGCACGGTCGAAGGATATCTTTGGGTCGAAGAGCTTCAGCAGCTGCCAAACACAGAGACCCGTACCTTCCCCGACTCCCTCAACCTTGCTCAGGACCTCAAAGCCGGTCGCCTCGACGTCGGGCTGGACGGCTACGGCGCCGCTGCCCGATCTGCCGAAGGCACCGACTACCAGGTGAAGGTTCTGGAGCAGGATGATCGTGTTCCAGCAACAGTCGAACCCTCCCAGACCGGATTCCTGATGGACCCCTCCAACACCGAGATGGGAGATGCCATCGACGAGACGATTGGAGGACTCCGAGACTCCGGCAAGCTGGCCGAAATCCTTGAGAACAACGGATTACCCGCTTCGGCTGCGGAGGTCGGAGACTCCCGTCTCATCTGACTAGCCCCCCCACTCCCCCGCGGAGACCAGATGAAGATGCCCTGAGGCCAACTCAGCATTGAACCATCGCGGTGCGCTCTCGGTCCCGGTTCCTCCAGCGCCCATCCTGGCGCTTCAGGAACCGGGACCCTCCGTTTCTTCCTAACCGCGGGCGTGATGCGGTCCGGCGGCTAATCGTCCGCGGCTAGTGGACGCTGGGCCGAGTTGGCCTCAGCCCAAACCCATGTCTCTCTCGCGCCCCGCGCCGCGCCCCGCGTTCTTGCGAGCCTTAGGCCCACGTTTGGTGGAGCGCACCGCGTCAACGGGAGGGGTGCTCTGGTCCCGTTCGGCAGCCAGGCGGGCCTGCACACCGTCGCGGCCTTCCTCGGTACCGCCGAGGGTTGCCATGAGCTTTTCTGCCAGGCGTGCTCGGCGGTCTCCGGAGTCCCAGAGTTCTTCGGCTTCGGCGGCCGCGTGGCGGGTGTCCGTGTCGTTGTGCAGGTCACCTTGTGCGGCCGCTGCGGCGTGGCGGGTGGCTTCGGCGTGGTCGCGCTGCGCGTCTTTCGCTTCGCGGGCGGCCAGCTCGTGTTCGGGAGAGTCGGTGCGCTGCTGTTGGGATACGTGGTCGTTCAGGTAGTCCTCCACGTCCAATCCGTAGCGGTCCTTCACTTCCTTCTCGATCCTCCCCCGGGCGGCCTTGGCGACGTCGTCGTGCTGCTCCCACTGCCGGGCCAGCCCGTAGTGGCCGACGATGTCCTCAACCTTCGCAGACTCCCAGAACCGGTCCTGGTCCACCGGCGCCAGTTCGGTGCGCATCACGGCGCGTTCGGCCTCGAAGCGCTCCTCGAGCTCGCGCCGCCGGTGCTGCTGTTCCATGACACGTTGGCGTAGTCGCTCTGCGCGTTGGCGGGCCATCATCTCGCCCCAGCGCCCGGCCACAGCCATCGCCGCCTGGAGGTCCCGGGAGAGCAGGTCGTTCACGCCGTCGGGTTGTGTGCTCACTACTACAGCTCCATTCCGTGCTCGTCTCGGGTGTGGTTCACGTAGGGGCGCACCGTGGCGGTGGGGCCCGGGGTCTCCTGCAGGACCCCGCGGTCCCGGGTGGGGCCGGCGTGGGAGGCCGAGCGTGTGGGGGCGGAGGGCTCCACCTCGGGCAGGGGTGCGGCCACGGCGGCCAGGTGCTGCTCGAAGGCGTCGTTGATCAGCCGGGTCTCGCGCAGGTCCTGGTTGGCCTGGTGCATCTCGTAGAACGCCTGGGTCATCCGCAGCATCTGATTCATGATCAGCGCCTGCGCCACCGGGGACGGGGCCTGGGTGGCCGCCAGCAGGAAGGCCGTGGTCCCACTGGTGCGCAGCGGCGCCTGAAGCGGGGTGGTGATCTTCGCCCCGGATCGGTGCGCGGACCGGGCCAGCACCCGGGCGGTGCGCCCCAGTGGACCTTGGCCCTCCTCGGTCGCATGGGACCACGCCGCGAACACCCCGGAGGCTTCACGAGCCGCGTGCGCCCACGACTGGTGGTCGTCCGGGGCGATGGTGACCAGCCGCCGGCGCACCTCTTTCAGCTCCCCGGCCAGCCGCCGGGCGGTCTCCTCATCCAGCACCGCACCGGGGGCGTCGGGGTGCACGATGCGGCGGTGCCGCTTGGCCGCCGCCCATTCATCCGACGTCTCCTGCGCCGAGCCTGGAGTGTCCGCCCAGCGGGTCCGCAGGGACGGCAAGGTGAGGTCCTGGGCGAGCTTGCCGCCACCGAACCACAGCGGCCGCATCCCCTTCGGCGGACGCTCCGCCACCGAGTACCCGGTCACCACCGAGTCAGTGCCGGCGGCGAACCTCGGGTGCACGAGCAGCTTCGCCCGACGCATCTGGCGCACGAACTGCGCCTCCGACTCGGCGGCCACCGCGCACGCGCGCACGGTGCGCTCCAGCGCGAACCGGGTCGGCTCCCTGGTGCTGTCCCGAGTGATCTCGCCCTGCTGCAGCCACCGTTCTGAGTGGTTGCCGAGCTGGATGAGGTTGAAGTCCTTCTCGATGCCCCGGGCGACCTTCTGCGCCCGGGAGAAGTCATTGCCATCGGCCCACTTCGTGCCGTCACTGCGGATCGTGGAGGCCATGATGTGGATGTGGTCGTTACCCTTGGTGGAGCGCCCGTGATGCACCGCAACCCACTGGCAGCCGGCCTTGGCCCCGGCCTCGGTGAAGTCCATTTCGTCCATGAATCGCTGGGCGATGTCCGACCATTCCTGATCGGTGACTTCACGGTCCTGGTACGGGATCGACAACGAGCAGTGCCAGATGTGCTTGGCGTCAGCGTCCACCCCGAAGGCGCGTCGGTTCAGGTCGATCTCGCGGGCGATCGACACCGCGGCGTCCTCGTTGAGCTGCACGTCGTCGTGCCACGCCATGATGAGCGGGGAGCCGCCCACCAGGTGCGGGTCGGTGTGCTCGTTGGCCCGGCCCGGACCCACCAGATACTTCATCAGCCCGACCGGCTTGTCGCCCTTGGTGATGTTCGGGATCACGGGATCAACTCTTCGATCTTGGCCAGTACGTCCGCTCCAAAGCGGCGGGCTTCCTGCAAGGTCTCGACCGTTTCGGGGAGCACTTCACCGGTGCTGTTGGCGTGCCGGGCGATCTGGTTCACGTTGTTGGCGATAGTGGCCATCTGGTGCCGCATCTGGATCAGCTCGGCCAACTGGTTCCGCCGCAGCTGCACCGCCACCGGATCCGCCGACCCGAACACCGCCTGCACCATCAACGCCGACGGCGACAGCCCGGTCTGCTGTTCCAGCACCATCAACTGAGCACGCTCGGCCTCCGACATGGACACCCGGACGTACTGGGTCTTGCCCTCGATCCGCTTACGCCTGGACTTCCACACGTGGCGCGGATTCTCCTGCTCCACCACAGCACCTCCCCTCCTTGCCGGCCCAGCGCAGCGCCCCACAACGGTGGGCCCCACACGACCAGTGTGCCACCGCAAAGACCGCAGGGCCAGCGGTGGACCCGTTTTATGGCACATAAAACATAGCTTTGCTCCGCTGGGGCACCACGGGTGCGAAGCGCCGGCGGAGCGCGTGGTGGTTCTGGAACGGATCGTGTGCGTCCGTTAAGGTGGGGGCATGGCGAAGCTCACCGACCCGCAGCAAGCAGAAGCAGCCGCCCAGCGGCTGCTCAACGACCGGATGGACTACGTGCGGCGGGCGATCACCGCGCGCGGCGCCCTCGACGAGGCCCGCGAGGCCCTCAAGGAGGCCGAGAAGAACGACGTCGCCGCGTTCCAGGCCGCCGTGAACAACGGCGGCTGGACCGCCGACGAACTGAAAAGGATCGGACTGGCTGCACCGGAGAAGGTGCAGCGCGTGCAGCGCCGTCGAAAGACGGCGAAGAACAACGCCAGCGCCGAGGGCGCCCAGGAGCAGACGGAGGAACCTGAGACCGCATCCTCCTGACCGCGATTGACCGTGGTGCAGTAGCTGGCCCCGTGCCCACATGGGCACGGCATAAGCTCTTTTCGCTCCGCGGCTTTTCCCGCACCCATGCTGGACACCGGGGCCCCCACCGACCACCCGACCACAGCCGGCAGCCCACCTCGCACACTCACGTGGCATCTCCGTAGCCGCCGACTGTGGACGGCATCCACTGACACACGGTCACCGAAAAGAGCCGGGGGCGCCCCGCTTCGACGGTGCACTCCCGAGCTCGTGCGCCGTCACATCGTGACGCTCTTCCGGTGCCTATTCTCATGCACCACCATCAGATCTAAGTTGGGGCCCACCATGTACCAACGCCAGGGGGGAAGCATGAGCAACTGGACATCGAAACTGAGCACCGCGACACTCGCCACTGCCCTCGTCGTAGGCGCCACCACCCTCGGAACCGCACCAGCTGCAGCTGCTCCACCGGACAACGCCAGCTGCACCGGACGCACCGTATCCAACGCAGCACAGAACGCCCCGGGGCCTTTCGGCGGCATCGTCCACCAGTACGCGACCTACTACGGCGATGAATGGGGCCAGAGCATCTCCCGAGAAGCACGCACCAAAGGGGTGTGCCCCCCGCCTCTGGACTTCCCACCCGCGGAGTAGACACAACGACAAGAGCACCAGCGCCCCTGCCCCCACCGAACAAGAGCAGGCAACCCCACAAGCACCCCCGGGCTATCCCACTTTTCTGCGGGGATCACAGAACACCCAGTGCAGACGGAGATGACATGAGAACCATCCACGGCATCGGCTCCGCTCTCGCCGCAGCAACGCTGCTTGCAACCGGGGTCACCGGATCCGTCGCCGCCGACCTCCGACCGCTCACCGACGACGAACGCGCCGCCGCTCGGGAAAAGGCAACGAGAGCCAGAACCACCTCGGAACAACCACAAGAGAGCACCTTCGCCTCCCTGCGCGTCAACGAGAAAGAACCCAGAGAACGGCTCCTGTAACTTCTCCCCACGCCCCAGCCAGCGACCCACCATCATCCCGACAGAGCCACCCCACGTCGAAGTCCACCCAACGGTGCATGCCCTCTCCGGAGGCGGGCACCGTTCGCCCAAGCTCTGCTCAGCAGGAATGCTGACAAAACGGGACTATCGCAGTAACGGTGTAAGAGGCCCAATCACCCCGTGAGGGGCTGGAGGGTCGACATGAGCAAAAGCATCGAGACACTGGTGGACGTGAGCCCACCGACACCCGGTGACGAGCCGGAAGAGAGCCCGCAGCTGAGCGCGGCCGACCAGGTCACGGTCCGGGAACTGGTCCGTGCCGACCGGACCAGTGGGGCGGCGTTGACCGGCCCCGGCGGGCTGCTGAAGCAGCTGACCAAGATGGTCGTCGAGGCCGCCCTGGACGAGGAGATGAACGAACACCTCGGCTACGAGCAAGGCGAGCCCGAGGGCCGCAACTAGCTTCTGCGAGCCACGTCGACCGACGAATGAGCCTTGGGTGACATATTCACTCAGTCCCTGTTCCAGGGCCCCATCCAGGCCCATACCCAGTTCACGACCTAACCGAACCGCGAGGACTAAACATGCATAACAGGCCTTTTGCCGAGCAACGTCAAGCAGTAACCAAATTCCTCCGGCATCGCCTTAACTCAAATGCCATGGCATTCCTCATATTGACATACCGTGGCAGAAAAGCTCTGGAACATGCATTAAGTACGGGAGATCGCGCTAGCCTTGACGATGCTGTGAACTTCCTCGAACGTGCCAGGGACAGTGTTGCCCACAGCCACCCCGCCCAAGTTGAAGTATCGGGTAACCTCGGGGTCGCTCTGGCGTTCCGATTTCAGCAGATGGGGCGCGGCGAAGACTTGGATGCGGCAATTGATTTTATCCGCCAGGCAGTCCGTTCCAGCCCACAGGACCACCCCGGTAGACCCGGATACTTGTCAAATCTCGGAAACGCCCTGAGTTCCCGGTTCGAACGTATCGGACACCTGGAGGACTTGCACGAGGCGATCGATCTCGCCCACCAAGCGGTCCACGCTACCCCGCAAAGCCATCCTGACCGGCACATATATATTGCCACCCTTGGAGTCGTCCTGCAACGTCGATTTGACCGCACCGGACAACTCAAGGATTTGGATGAAGTGATCGATCTCGTCCGCCAAGCGGTCCGCGCCACACCGCCGGATCACGCCAACTATCCCATGTACCTGTCCAATCTCGGAGTCGCCCTGCGATCCCGATTCGAGCACACCGGACAGTTGGCGGATTTGGACGAGGCAATCGCGATGGGCCATCAAGCGGTCGTCTCCACCCCGCCGGACCATCCCGACCACCTCGGCTATCTATCCAACCTCGGCGTAGCCTTTATTCGCCGCTACGAATCCGCAGGACAGATAAACAATTTGGACGAGGCAATCGAGGTGATTCGGCATGCCGTTAACATCGCCCCGCGCGATAACCCCAACCGCCCTGTATGCCTATCCAATCTCGGAATCGCCTTAAGGGCCCGGTTCGAACACACCTGTCAGGGTGAGGACCTGGACGAGGCCATCGAGGTGAGCCGCCAGGCGCTCGACACCATTCCGCAGGACCACCCCGACCGGCCCAGATATCTTTCTGGCCTCGGAACCACCCTGGAGACCCGGTTCGGGAACACCGGGCAGTTGGCGCACCTGGACGAGGCTATCGAGGTGAGCCGTCAGGCGGTCGCCGCCACCCCGCAGGACCACCCCAACCAATCGGCATAC
This sequence comes from Kocuria sp. NPDC057446, assembly GCF_042802875.1. NCBI lineage: Bacteria > Bacillati > Actinomycetota > Actinomycetes > Micrococcales > Micrococcaceae > Kocuria > Kocuria sp. NPDC057446. The sequence goes on from NZ_JBHVDI010000002.1 coordinate 25,841, forward strand.
CTCTCTAACCTCGGGTTTATTTTAAGAACTCGATTCGAGCGCACCGGACAGTTGGCGAACCTAGACGAGGCCATCGAGGTGAGCCGCCGGGCGGTCGCCACCACCCCGCAGAACCACCCAAACTATTCCTCCGTCTACCTGCCCGTCCTCGGGGCCGCCCTTCTTCGCCGATTCGAGTTCACCGGACAGTCGACGGACCTGGACGAGGCCATCGAAGTGGGCCGCCAAGCAGTCACTATCACCCCCCAGGGTCAGCTTATGTACCCACCTATTCTCGGGTCCGCCCTTCTTCGCCGGTTTGAGCGCACTGAGCAGATGAACGATCTGAGTGAAGCGGTCGAGGTGGGTCGTCAGGCGGTCGCCCTCATCTCGCAGGACCACCCCAACCGAGCCGGTTATCTGTCCAATCTCGGGCTTATCCTCCGGACCAGGTTCGAGCACACCGGACAGTCGGCGGATCTCGAGGAGGCCATCGAGGTGGGCCGCCAAGCAGTCGCCACTACCCCGAAGAGCCAGCCCAAACGGCATATGTACTTGTCTAATCTCCAACTTGCCCTGCGGTCCCAGTTCGAGCGCAGCGGACAGTTGGCGGACCTGGACAAGGCCATCGAAGTGGGTCGTCAGGCGGCCCATGCAGCCCCACCGCACCACCCCAATCAGCCCATATTCCTGACCGATTTAGGAACCACCTTGCGGGTGCGGTTCGAGCGCACCGGCCAGGCGGAGGATCTGGACGAAGCTGTGGCGGTGTTTCGGGAGGCTGCTCAGGTAGCCTCGGCCCCGGTACATGACCGGATGCAAGCGGCCCGGGAGTGGGGGCGGTCGGCGGTGTTGGGTCAGCGATGGGCCGAGGCGATGGATGGGTACAGCGCTGCCATTGATATGGCAGGACTAGTGGTGTCCCGTGACCTGGGGCGGGCCGATCAGGAGCACCGTCTTCGTCTACTGGCTGGATTGGGCACGGAGGCCGCAGCGGTGTGCCTACAGGCTGATCAGCCCGGTCGGGCGGTGGAGGCGTTTGAGCATGGGCGGGCGGTACTGTTCTCCCAGGTGCTTGAGACTCGCTCAGATCTGACCGACTTGCACCAAGCACACCCGCAGCTGGCCGAGCGCTTCGCCCATTGGCGCGACGAGCTCGACCGCCCGGGACCACGCCTGCCCGGCCTTTCAACTGAATTTTCAACAGCAGAGGATGCCAGCGGAATTGCGGCGCGGATGGAGACAGAGCGGCGACGCGAGGCAGCCACTGAGCTCACCCGGGTCCTGGAGAAGATCCAGGCCCGTCCCGGTTTCGAGCGCTTCCTGAAACCTCACAGGGCGAAAGAACTGCTGCCGGCCGCGGCTGCCGGGCCGGTGGTGCTGCTCAACGTCGCAGAGCTCCGCTCGGATGCCCTGATCCTCACATCTGAAGGGATCAAGGTGCTGCCCCTCAAGGAGATTGATCCTCAATGGGCGTCTGAGCAACTGACGGTGTTTTTGGATGCACTGGACACGGTGCACCACTCCTCGAAGGCCCCACGCACCGCTGCGGAGGCCGCGCTGGCGAAGGTGCTGACCTCGATGGGTAAGCGGGTCACTGCTCCGGTCCTGGACTGTCTGGGCTACACCACCACCCCTGGTAAGGATCAAATGTGGCCACGGGTTTGGTGGTGCCCGTCCGGGCCCCTGTCTTTGTTTCCTCTGCACGCCGCGGGTCACCATCAGCTTCCCGAGGGGCCGCCAAATGCAGTGATCGATCGAGTCATTTCCTCCACCACTCCCACCGTCCGGGCCCTGTTGCAAGCCCGCCACACCCTGCCACCAGCCGAAAGACGGGTACTGGCAGTGGCCATGCCTTACACACCTAATCAAGATGAACTGCCCGGGGCCACCATGGAAGTCGAGACACTGCGCCAATTGTTCGGCGAGAGTGTGAGTGTATTGGGCCTGCCCGGTACCGGGCAGGCCACTCACGACACCGTCCTCGTTGCCCTACCCCAACACCCTTTGGTGCACTTCTGTTGCCACGGTGAGAGCGACCTGACCAATCCCTCGGCCAGCCACCTCTTGCTGACCGACTACCAGGCCCGGCCACTGACCGTCTTGGACCTCACCACAGCTCACCTGCACGGGGAGCTGGCGTTCCTCTCCGCCTGCACCACCGCACGCACTGGCATCACCCTGCCCGATGAACCCATCCACCTGGCCGCCGCGTGTCAGCTGGCAGGCTACCGCCATGTCATCGCCTCCCTATGGCCCATTAACGACACTGACACCGCAGCACTCACGGAGGCCTTTTACACCACTTACGCCAAGACATTCCCGGACACTGGTGTGGTGGCCACCGCGTTGCACCAGGCCACCCGCAACCTCCGCTCCGTCCACCGCACCCGTCCCAGCCGCTGGGCCCCCTACACCCACACCGGCCCCTGAACCCACCACCTAGTTGTATCCGGTCACTGGGTTGGTCGCAGACGGGTGATCGGCGGGAGCGCACCCCATCACCCGCGCACTGGGCGGGATCACCAAGGTGTGGCGCTTCGATCGGATGGCCACCGCCCCCCCCTGGGATCATCACCGCTACCTTAGCCGCGGTGGCCAAGCGCTACGGGGTCATGGTGGCAATCTGGCCACCGCACGCGCCAAGCGCAAAGGCGTGTGCGTTCGCCACGGAACCTCTACCTGATTAGGGGCCCATAAGACCGCCACCGGCCATGTCACCGCCGCCAGGAGTTCCTCACGGCAGATTGGTCCCTCTGAAAATCCCTTTGACGTAATGACATGTTTGTTGCTGACGCGTAGGGGAAATCAGCGCGACGCTTAATGCACATCTCCGGGTCCATGGACGGTCGAGGCGTGCGAGCTCGGGGCCGAACTTCGTTCAATGCATACACACATGTGAGGGGATGGCTGGGATGGATGAGGGAGTTTGGGCAGTGGCCCGGTGCATACGCCCATGCCTGGAAGAGTTGATTCTTCCGCAGCAGGTAGCGGAAGTGGACGCACAGCTGGCTCGGTTACTGAACAGCAGCAACCACGACGAAGAGACCGAGAAGCAACTCTGGAAGGTACTCACTGCCTACGATGCAACCCGCGAGTTTTCGGAAAGAGTGCTTCGAGATGCTCCCCATTATCGACCTCCCGGTGTGCTCGGCCGGAAGAGGAGGCAGAAAGGCGGCTTCCAGCTCATGCCCGGCTTCCCGCAACCAGTTGAAGAGGACGAGTTTGTCTGCCCGCAGGGCAACGACTACACGTGGTACCGGGATGAGGTGGGCGAAGTGATCCCACAGTGTCCGGTGCATCACTGCGTCCTCGTCCAAGCCTAGGAGGATTGCGTCATGGTAGGCGCCGTGTGGGACGCGGCGCTGAGGAAGGTCCCCGAGCAATGGGTGACTCTCGCAGCCCCGGCAGTGGTGTTCTGGGCCGGAGCCGTCCTGATGTGGGCTTCCGCCGGATGGCCGCGTAGTAACGAAATGACCACTTGGCTCACCGGGCAAGCCACGATCGTGCACCTTGCCGTCGGCTTAAGCGCCTTAACTGTTCTAGCCGCCTCATTAACGGTGGTCCGCCGCCTCACTCTTCCGGTTCTACGACTCCTGGAAGGCTACTGGCCCTCTAGGCTGAACAAGTTCGCCGCCCGACGCCGCCGCAAGATTCTTGACAGCAAGTCCGAGGACAAAGAAACTTCGCTCCAGCTGAGACGGGAGTGGAAAAATCAGCCTCCTGAAGAGCAACTACGATTGACCGCCGAACAACGGGCTGAGCGGGTGGAGCAAGCGGCGATACTACGCGCCAAACTGGCCAAATTTGAGAACAAGCGCCGTCACCGTCCCGTACAAAACGGCGAACTGTTGCCCACCCGGATTGGCAACATCCTGCGCGCAGCCGAGACCCGTCCCTACCACCGTTACGGGCTTGACGCAGTCGTGGTCTGGCCCCGGCTGTGGCTGATCCTGCCCGACCAGGCACGGACCGAGCTATCCAGTGCGCGATCCGCCCTGGATGCCTCCGTGGCAGCCGCCATTTGGGGCACCGCATTTATCGCGTTCACGCCCTGGGCCTGGTGGGCTGCACCAACATTTACCCCGTGGGTTTTGTGGGCTGCCCCGGTAGGAATTGCCGTGACAGTAGCTGCTATCCAGTGGTGGATCCCTGCCCGGGCAGAGGTGTTCGCCGATCTTATCGAAGCCACCTACGACCTATACCGGTGGGACCTCTACAAACAGCTACACCTTCCCATGCCTGATAATGCCGCCGACGAAATTTCCTCTGGCAAAGCCCTCACGAAGTACTTGCTACGCGGCTCCAGCGACCCCCATTTCCAATTCACACACGAGACAGCACCCGACTCGTTAGACGACAACAACGGCGTGCTCAGCAAGGAATGACCATGGACGAAAAGCCACGGACCACCCTGCGCCAACGACTCTCACGGTTCTTCCGCGACCACCACAGCTCCGGCCCTGACTTACCGCCCAACACGAGAACTGGCAACACTGAAGTACATGGATCCGGCACCGAGGCCCGGCCTGGCATAGAGCAGAACAAAGCCGTCGAGCCTCTCAACCCCGCCACAGCAACCTCTGCTGACGGACGCGCCGCCCGCGCTGAGTCACTTAACGGCATTGGAAAAGCTATGCGCGCTGGATTTGAGCAAAGCGGTCAGCTTGAAGAGTTGGGGAAAGCTATCGACACGGTTCGACAAGCTGTCGATCTTGCACCCGTTGGTTCCCGCGAACGACACAGATACCTCGCCAATTTAGGCAACCTCCTGCGAATGCGATTTGAACGCACTAATTATGTTGAGGATCTGGATGAAGCGGTGTCAATGTTTCAATCGGCGATCGATGCTACCCCGCGGGGTCACACCAACAAGCCCTTATACATGGTTGATCTCGGAAACTGTCTGAGCGTTAGATCCGGTCATGGTGGAGGAAAGCGAGACTTGGATGAGGCGGTGACAATATTCCAGAAAGCGGTGGAGATTTTTCCGGCGGATAGTCCCAATTCGCATGAATATTTACTCAATCTTGCTATTGCCCTTTCTCGTAGATTTGAATTAACCGATCAAGAAAGTGATATTGACGCGGCGGTTAGAACATTTCGGAGGGTGATAGACGCACTTCCACCAGGACATCCAGGCCACGCGGACTATCTATACCGCCTTGGGTCCTCACTGAGTCTCCGATATAGCCGCACTAAAAAATTAGAAGATTTGAACGAGGCGATCACGATTTTTCGTCAAGCAGTTGATTGCACATCTTTACATCATCCCGATCGGCCAAAATACCTGGTCGACCTAGGTATTGCTTTACAAGACAGTTTTCTGCGCACCCATAAACTTCAAATTTTGGATAGGGCAATTGATGCCCACTGTCAGGCAGTTAATTTAACACCCGAAAATAATCCTGAATATGTCAGCTATTTGAGTAATCTTGGCATTGCCCTTGGTTTTAAGTTTGAGCATACAGATGAAATACAAGACGTGGATAAGGCGGTAACGATCTTTCGACGAATAATTGATACCGTTCCCACGAGTAACCCCTCTCATTGCAGGCATTTACATAGTCTCGCTACAGCTCTTACACAAAAATTTCGTCGCACCAACCGGGTGGAGGATATAGAGGAGGCTATCGAGCTTGGCCGCAAAGCGGTCAGGCTCGCTTCGGAGGATGACCCGCTTCGGCCTAATTATTTGTTTATTCTGGGGACTACTTTGGGACAGCGATCCGATCGGTTTAATAATTTAGAGAATTATAACGAGATGATTGCGATGCTTCGTGAGGCTGTTATGACTACCCCACAAGATGACCCTAGCCTTCCTGTAAGATTATCCAATTTTGGGGGTGCTCTCACACGACGGTACGAGCGGACCGGCCAGCGGGAAGATTTAGAAGAAGCCATCCGTATCGGGCGCTGGGCGGTCAACGCAGCCCCTCAGGGCAGCATCGATAGACCCATGTACCTCTCTGTTCTCGGGGCTTCCTTGGGGTCTCGGTATATGAGCGGCGGTCAAGTGGAGGACTTAGAAGAAGCAATTCGAGTGGAGCGCCAGGCAATTGATGCCACCCCGGAGAAGGATAGATCCAGACCAGTATACTTAGCAAATCTCGGGGGCGACCTAATGCGTCGTTTTAATCGCATCGGTCAGCAACGAGACCTAAACGACGCCATCGCCGTTATCCGCCAAGCAGTCGATATCACGCCGAAGAACCATCCGGACTTAACCTTACGAATTTCCAATCTCGGACTCGCCCTGCAGTCACGATTTGAGCATACCAATCAAATAAAGGACCTTGTTGAGGCGGTAAAGTTTGGTCGTCAGGCGGTCAAAGCCACACCGGGGAATCATGTAGCCTTGCCCGGTCGACTCTCTGGCCTGGGAACCGCACTGGCTCGCCGGTACGATTTTAGCGCCGACAGGGAATATCTTGAAGAAGCAATCATGCATTTTCGAGACGCAGTCGAGGCTACTCCTAAAGGTGACCCTGACCGTGCCATGTACTTAACTAACCTTGGACATTCACTGCGGCGTCGCTTCTTACGGACAGGGCTAGAAAAAGATTTGAATGAGGCGATAGGCTTGTTCCGGGAAGCTGCTGGGGCCGTTGCGGCTCCTGTGCATATCAGGGCGCCAGCGGCGCGAGAGTGGGGACAGGTCGCGACGTTAGGCCAGCGGTGGGATGAGGCGGTAAAAGCGTATGCCACTGCTGTGGAATTGGCAGAACTGCTGGCTTCACGCAATTTGGGGCGTGCTGATCAAGAGTTTCGCCTTCGTCTGTTGAGCGGATTGGGGACAGAAGCTGCAGCAGCCTGCTTGCAAGCAGGGGAACTGGAGTGGGCGGTAGAAATGTTCGAGCACGGCAGGGCGGTGCTGTTTTCCCAGGCTCTCGACCTCCGCTCCGATATGACCCCTCTGCGACAGGCACATCCTGTGTTGGCCAAGCGCTTCAGCCACTGGCGAGATGAGCTTAACAGTTCTGACACACGTTTATATTCTTCTACGAGCGATGATACTGCCGCCATTGATACCAGAGAAGCTGTCGCCCGGGCTATAGCGGATCGGCGACGAAACGCTGCTACCGAGCTTGATTTTGTCCTGAAAGAAATCCGGACACAGCCCGGTTTCGAACGTTTTCTCATGCCCCGTACCGCCGAAGAACTGTTGACCGCTGCCGCGAAGGGGCCGGTGGTACTGCTCAATATTGCCGACCTACGATCGGACGCTCTAATTCTTACTTCAAAGGGGATTCAGACACTGACCCTAAAAGGGGCTACCCCCAACGAGGTGACTGCGCAATTGAATACTTTCTTGGACGCCCTCACCACAGCAGACCACCCCTCGAAAGCAATACGGGTCACTTCGGAGTCAACACTCTCTGGGGTGCTGACCTGGCTTGGTGAGCACGTCACCGGGCCAGTCCTGAACCACCTCCGCTATACCACTACTCCTAAGACAGAGGCAGTGTGGCCGCGCGTCTGGTGGTGCCCCTCCGGTTCGCTGTCATTGCTTCCCCTCCACGCCGCCGGCCACCACCAGCTCACCAACGAGCCGTCAGATGCGGTGATCGATCGTGTGATTTCCTCCACCACCCCTACGGTAAGGGCTCTGATTCAAGGTCGCCTAAACCTACCCCCGACCGAAAAGCAGAAGTTGCTCGTGGTTGCCATGCCCCACACGCCCGCCCAGAAAGATCTGCCCGGTGCCATCAAAGAAGCCGACACACTGAGCCGCCTGTATGAGAGCAAAGTGACAGTTCTGGGCTTACCCGACGGCACCGCCGCCACCCACGACACCGTCCGGGCCTCCCTCCCCAGCCACCCCATGGTGCACTTCTGTTGTCATGGCGAAAGTGACCTAACCAATCCTTCCGCCAGCCACCTGCTACTGGCTGACTACCAGACCCGCCCCCTGACGGTCCTGGACCTGTCCGCCGCCCACCTGCAGGGGGAGCTGGCGTTCCTCTCTGCCTGCACCACAGCCCGCACTGGGGTCACTTTGCCGGACGAGCCCATCCACCTGGCAGCCGCCTGTCAGCTGGCCGGCTACCACCACGTTGTCGCCTCGCTATGGCCCATTGACGACGATGACACCGCAGCACTGACCGAGAACTTTTACTCCACCTACGGCCAGATCTTCACCAATGCCGAGGCGGTCGCCACCGCCCTGCACCAAGCCACCCGCAAGCTCCGCCTGCTCCACCGTTCCCGTCCCAGCCGCTGGGCTCCCTACACTCACACCGGAACCTAAATTCCTCATGTGACATGAAATCATGCCATTCGTCCTATAGTTAGCAAATCTCATAGGACTTAAGTCGTGAGATTTCCAGCCTCGGTGAACTTAATTTACTGGAGCCGGTAATTCTTGGATGCGCCGGTAGAGAGTGGCCCGTGACATGCCGAGATGACGGGCGACCTGGGTGGTCGGCTCCCCCGAGTCGATCAGCCGCAGGACATTGCGGATCTGGGAGTCGGTGAAGGTGGGACGGCGCCCGCCGAGGCCTTGTTGGCGGCCCGGCGTTTGGCCACGGAGTCGGAGATGCGTTCCCGATTGATCTCCAATTCACTCTGCGCCAGAGCCGCCATCACGGTGAAGACCATCGATCCCATTGGGGTGGCGGTGTCCACGTCTCCCCCACCCAAGATCAACACCCGCAACCCAGCACCCCGTCCCCGAAGGGCCTCGGCAATTGCGAGCATGTTCTGCGTCTACCGCCCCAGCCGGTCCAACGTGCTGATCACCAAGGTGTCGCGATCCTCGACTGCTGAGATCGCTCGGTCGAACTGCGGACGCGATGCACGCGCGCCAGACGTTCCATGGTCGATATAAAGATCATCGTTCCGTACGCCAGCGGCTTGCAGGTCATGCACTTAAGGATCCGCGTCCTACTGCCGTGTCGACACACGCGCTTACCCAATCAACTTGCTCACGTCAACTCAATCTGTCTCACAACTAATGTCTAGTGCCCAATTTTAGACACAAGGATAAAACACATAGGTGCGAGACACTCCCGGCCGCGAAATTCCGCGGGCGCAAGAATTCTCAACGAGACGTCTCGCATCCATTGCCTTGAGAGACGCGGCGTTGATGGGAGCGCCACCTCAACATCACATTTCACTGCTTCCCCGAGGCCGGTTGAACGATCGGGGGAACCTGCTGACACACTGGTTTACATCGTTAACTTGACAGAGGATGTGTTACGTAAGTACAGTGAAGCTCATTGGTAGGGGCAGGCAACCTCAAAAGGAGGGACCCCAGGTACGAGAAAGTGACGGGCAAGATATGAGCAAGGACGTGGGTCGGCAGGCAACCTGCCAGGACATCTTCGGGCGGACGCTGTTCGTCGTCGACATCGAGAACATGATTGGGACCAGCGCGCCGCTCACCCCGGCCCAGGTCGGCAGGGCCCAGGCCCGCATCAACGCAGCCGTCAGGTTTGAGGCCGGTGATCACACCGTCATCGCCTCTAACAAGGTCAACGCCGCAGCGGTCTGTTTTACCTGGAGTGGTCCGACCAGCCGCAGGATTCGCTCTGGCAAGGACGGCGCCGATCAAGCCCTGCTTGAGGAGCTGCGTGATCCGATTTGGGTCGCTGCCCGCTACGACCACGTCGTGATCGCCTCCGGAGACCACGCCTTCGCCAATGCCGTGACCGCGCTCAAGATCGCCGGCTGCCCAGTCACTGTCATTTCCCCCGACGTGGGCCTGTCCAAGCGCATGCGCCTGGCTGCCGGACCCGACCTGGTCCACCTGGGTTCGCCGATCCCCGCCAACGTCATCACCCTGTTCCGCACCGTCAAGGAGGTCGCATGACTACCACCGGCTTGAGCCTTAACAAAGCCCAGATTGCCGAGCTCGGCGGCGTGAGCCGCCCCGCGGCCGCCAAATGGGTCAAAGACAAGGACTTCCCTAAGCCCGTGCCTGGCCTGGGCACACCCAACAGTCCCCGTTATAGAGCGGAAGAAGTCCGGGCCTGGATGAAGGCCAACGGCAAGAAGATCGTGGGCGACGACGCCCCCCGCGCCCTGTGGGCTGCGATGAACGCGTGGCGCGACTATGGGCTCGACTACCGCGAAGGCGTTAACGTCGTGACTTCCCTGATCGTGTGGCGCTACGTCTCCGACCCAACCTCTCCCGGGTTCTACGAGGACCTGCCGGCTCAGTATCACTGGCAGTCGTGGCGCGACTGGGCAACCAGCCATCCGCTGGCTGAGATCGAAGAAGGCATGAACCACTACGAGCGTGAGACGAACCGTCTGGGCCTGTTCGACTCTTTCAGGTACAGCTCGGTTGCGCGTAACCCACGCGACCTGAAGGGATCGTTCTACGCGGTACTGGATGCGCTGGGCATGATCACGCTCGACGAGTTCACCAAAACCTTCGAGGCTTTCTACGACCGTGTGGCTGAAGCCACCGGTAAGACGGCCGGGGAGTTCGCCACCAGCAAGGACCTAATCGACCTGGCAGCTCGAGCCGTGGCCGACGTCCCTGGGCCGGTCTATGACCCGGTGGCCGGCACTGGCAGACTCCTGCTCGTCGCCATGAAGGAAGGCATCAACCGCAGCCGCGTGACCGGCCAGGAAATCACGCGGTCCAGCCATTCTATGGCTCTACAGCGCGCGCTGCTCTGGGGCGTGGACAACTTCGACGTGCACCTGGGGGACACGCTGGCTGATGACACCTTCCCCGAAGGCCACGCCCAAGCCGTAGTGATGAATCCCCCATACGGTGTGCGCAACCCCGTACGAGACCTGACCTGGGACCCCCGATTTATCTTCGGGGCACCGAAGCGAATGATGGACCTGGCCTGGCCACAGATCGGTATCTGGCACCTGGGTGCCGGCGGGCGCTGCGTGTGCTATCTGCCCTCCAGCTGTCTCTTCCGCGGTGGCGATGATGCCCGTATCCGTCAGGCCATGCTCAAGGCCGGCAGCGTCGAGGCTATCGTCGCCCTTCCCGCAGGGATGGCCATCGCCACGTCTATTCCACTGACTATGTGGGTCCTGGCCCGTCCGGGTGAGGCCGCCGATCCTAGCCGGGTGCTGCTCATTGACCAGACTGATCAGGGCGAACGCCTGGGCCGGACGGCGGTCACCGTCGATACCGCAGCCATCGCCGAGGCGCTACAGGCCTGGCGGGGCCACCAGGCAATACCCGAGGACATGCCTGCAGCTGCCGTGAGCGTGGAGGAACTACTGGCCACCGGAGGCAACCTCACGCCACAGCAGTGGATGCAGTCATCCGTGGAGGCCCCTGAGGCTAACAAGGTGCGCGAGCAGATCGCAGCACTGGACCAGGCCACCATGGAGCTGGCCGGTCTGCAACGGCGGAACAGGGTCGAGGTTAGAGCCCGCACGGCACCTGTCGCCCAGGCGACAGTGGGCCAGCTGATTAAGGAGGGCCGTATCGAGCAGGTCCGCCCCAAATATCGGGTTCCCGACTCTGACCTCTCCGACACCGAAGGCCTCCCCGTGGTCACCGGGGCCTGGATTCGCAGGGAAAAGCCCATCGACAAGTTCGTCAACCCTCTCATGGTCGAGGCCCCGGTCGTTACCCGCCCCGGAGACGTGCTGGTGCAAATTTTGGGCGGCCTGAATGCCCGCGTGGATGAGGAGGGCGACAAGGTTCTCCACACCTCTACCTACTCGTTGCTGCGCGTAGTCGATGACAACCTCGACCCGGAATACCTGGCCGAAATTATCGCCACCGAGCACAACTGGAACTCCTACGCCCAGGGCATCTCCCATCGACGAGTCAAAATCGCCGACCTGCCCGTCCCGCTCCTACCCCGCGTCGAGCAGGAAGCCCTGGTGGCAGTGCTGACCGAGGCCCACGCTCTGATCGAAGGATCGAGAGCACTGGCTGCAAAGGCGCAGGCAACCCGCAACGTCCTAGCCGAAGCTGTCGCTGCCGGAGCCCTCCAGGTCGACGAGGTCTAGTACTAAGGGCTGGAAGGTCTTCAGCATTAGGCTCCTGAAATGCCAGTCGCCTCAGGTGTTCAGACGTGGCGCACCCTGCTGTCAAGCAACATCCGTGGCCGCTGATAGCTTTGCAGCAATTACCCAGGAACCCGACATAAGCGCGCTCAGGCGCAAGGAGCACAGACATGACCATGGCTGGAGCCAATAAGGAAGCGCAGCGCGCTGAGTTACACAAGACGATCTGGCGGATCGCGAACGATTTGCGCGGCAGCGTCGACGGTTGGGACTTCAAAAGTTATGTGCTCGGGATGCTGTTCTACCGGTTCATCTCAGAGAACCTGACCGCCTACCTGAATGAGAGTGAGCGATCAGCAGGCCACGCCGATTTCGACTACGCCACGCTACGGGATCATCAAGCCGAGTTGGGACGGAAGGAAACTGTCGCGGAGAAGGGCTTCTACGTCCTGCCTTCGGAGCTCTTCGCGAATGTCCGCAAGCAAGCAGCACAGGATGAGAACCTCAACGAGACTCTTGCCGCCGTCTTCAAAAACATCGAGGGCTCGGCGACGGGCACGGACAGCGAGGACGACCTCAGAGGACTCTTCGACGACCTCGACGTCAACAGCTCGAAGCTGGGCACCACCGTCGAGAAGCGCAACAAGAAGCTTGTGAGGCTACTGGACGCCATCGGTGACCTGCCGCTCGGCAACTTCCAGGACCACACGATCGACTTGTTTGGTGACGCCTACGAATACCTGATGCAGATGTACGCCTCACAGGCCGGCAAGTCTGGTGGTGAATACTACACGCCGCAGGAAGTCAGCGAGCTGTTGGCGCGGATCGCCGTCGCGGGAAAGACCTCCGTAAATAAGGTGTATGACCCGGCAGTCGGATCAGGTTCACTGCTCCTCAAATTCGCGAAGGTGCTCGGTAAGGACAACGTTCGCCAGGGGTTCTTCGGTCAGGAAATCAACCTGACAACCTACAACCTGGCTCGGATCAACATGTTCCTGCATGACATCAACTATGAAAAGTTCGATCTTCGTCACGGGGACACTCTCACTGACCCCAAGCACTGGGACGACGAGCCGTTCGAGGCGATCGTGTCCAATCCGCCCTACTCGATCAAGTGGGAGGGTGACGCCAACCCACTGCTGATCAACGACCCGCGCTACTCCCCTGCTGGGGTTCTCGCCCCGAAGTCGAAGGCCGATCTGGCCTTCACCATGCACATCCTGTCCTGGCTGGCTGTCAATGGCACCGCCGCCATCGTTGAGTTCCCTGGGGTGCTCTATCGCGGAGGAGCCGAGCGGAAGATCCGCAAGTACTTGATTGACAATAACTACATCGACACCATAATCCAGTTGCCGCCCGACTTGTTTTTCGGTACGACGATCGCGACCTGCGTCGTAGTGATCAAGAAGTCGAAAAGGGACAATTCAGTCCTCTTCATCGACGCATCGAGAGAGCTCAATCGAGTCGGCAATAAGAATAAGCTTTTGCCAGAGACCCAGCAGAAGATCCTCGACGCGTTTATGAGCCGTGAAATTGTTGATCACTTCACCACTCTCGTGCCGAATGAGAACATTGCCGCGAACGACTACAATATCTCAGTGTCGTCCTATGTCGATCAGGAAGACACACGGGAAGTCGTGGACATCAGGGAACTCAACGCTGAGATCAGCCGAATCGTTGCTCGTCAGCAAGAACTTCGTTCCTCGATCGATGAAATCGTGTCGGATTTGGAAGACTCCGCACGATGACAAACATGCCCACGTGGGAAGCGTTCATGATTCCGACGCTTCAGGTGATGAGCGACGGCGCTGTTCGCACGCGACGCGACCTCAACCCCTTGGTCGCAAAAAGCACACAGCTCAACGACGCCCAGACGAAAGAAGCTCTGTCGTCCGGTCAGCTGACTTACGAAAACCGCATCGGCTGGGGACTCTCCTTCTTGACAAATGTTGGTGCCCTGGTGCGCCCTTCTCGGGGCAACTACGTAATTACCGACGCTGGCCAGCAGCTACTTGCGCAGTTCCCGAATGGCGTCCGTGAACAGGACGTCAAGGCGCTGGGCGATGACTCTTCGTCCCCAATCCGCCCATATGCAAAGACGGCAAGCAGGCGCATCAAAATTGAAGAGCCGCTGGCCGAATCAGCTTCGTTAACACCGACGGAGCAGGTACAAAACGGCGTTAAGCGCATTCATAGTGAAGTGGCAGACGAACTGCTATCGAGACTCCAAGACGCACATCCATCCTTCTTCGAAGACGCTGTCGTGCAGTTACTCGTCGCCATGGGATACGGCGGCACGACGGGAAGCGGATCTGTCACACAGCTCTCCAATGATGGCGGAATCGACGGCGTGATCGACCAAGACATACTTGGCCTAAGCCGAGTCTATATTCAGGCAAAACGGTACGCAGACAACAACGTCGTGCAACGCCCAGAAATACAGGGTTTTGTAGGCGCTCTACACGGCAAGGCTGACAGTGGCGTCTTCATCACAACCAGCCGCTTCTCGAAAGGCGCTCAAGATTATGTATCTTCTTCACCTACGAGAATCGTTTTAATCGATGGGAAGCGCCTTGCCGACCTAATGATTCGCTTTGGCGCAGGGGTCCAAGTCCGCGAAACCTACAACATCGTCGAGATTGATGAGGACTTCTTCGCATGAGCCGCATTGATGAACTAGTAAAAAAACTCGCCCCGAACGGTGTGCCGAGGGCAAAACTCGGCGATATCGGAGAATTCATCCGAGGCAACGGACTGCAAAAGTCCGACCTGACCAACGATGGCGCGCCTGCTATCCATTATGGCCAGATTCACACTCACTATGGTGTCTGGACCAATTCGACTAAATCTTTCACTGATCCATTGCTTGCCGCAAAGCTTCGTCGCGCTCAGCCAGGCGATCTCGTCATTGCAACGACCAGTGAGGACGACGCAGCTGTGGCAAAGGCCACAGCTTGGCTTGGCGACGGTGATGTCGCTGTCAGTGGTGATGCATATATTTTCCGACACACTCTTGAACCGCGCTACGTTGCATACTTCTTTCAATCCACAGGCTTTCAAGACCAAAAACGATCACACATTATCGGCACAAAAGTTCGTCGCATATCCGGTAAATCGCTTGCACAGATTGAAATCCCCATCCCACCCCGCGGAGTGCAGCGCGAGATCGTGCGAATTTTGGATCACTTCTCTAATCTGGAAACGGAACTAATAAATGAGTTGCAAGGGGAGCTCGAAACCCGCCGCGCGCAGTACGAAAAATGTCGAACCCAAATTTTTGCTGAAGCCTGGGGCGTTGCTGACACCATTGAACTGGGGCAGCTAGGCCGAATCGTCACTGGTCGCACTCCGAAAGCATCGGACGCATCAGCTTGGGGGTCAATGGTCGATTTTGTGACGCCGTCCGATATCAAGAATGGCGTGAAGACCGTCTCGACGCCTTCGCGTCGGCTGTCTAAAGCGGGTGCGGAGAAAATGCTAAGTGCGATTATCCCGGCCCGCTCTTTGCTCATCACATGTATCGGCGCCGATATGGGAAAAACGATTATTAACGCAAAACAATGCATCACAAATCAGCAGATTAATGCGCTTATTCCAGACGCAGACGTCGACGTCGACTATCTATTTCATGTTCTCACCTCAATGAGAGACAGACTCCGGGTTCAAGGGGAGCGCGGTGGAGGAACCATGCCGATCATCAACAAGAGTGATTTTGCAAAAATTGCGGTACCAATACCTTCAATAAATGCACAAAAAGCTATCGCATCAAAGCTCGACAAATTAGATGGCCTGGTGAATGACCTCAACCACGGCCTTCGAGCTGAGCTTGCAGCTCGTCGCAAGCAGTATGAGTATTACCGCGATCGTCTCCTGACATTTGATGAGTCCACGGCATGAGCGATTCACCCGCACGCAAATACGACCCGATCGCCGTCTCGTCCGAGAGCACGGTTGTTGCCGAATACGTCCCTGACACGCAGTCCGCGAACGCGTACCAGTCGGAGGCAGACCTCGAGCGCGAGTTCATCAGGCTGCTGGAGTCGCAGGCGTACGAGTATTTGACGATCACCTCGGAGGACCGGCTAGTCGCGAACTTACGCCACCAGCTTGAGTTACTGAACAATGTGAGGTTCTCGGATGACGAGTGGCAGCGGTTCTTCAGCGAACGGGTCGCGGGCGCGAACGAGGGCATCGTCGAAAAGACCATTCGAATCCAAGAAGATCACGTTCAGCTCTTAACTCGCGACGACGGTTCGTCGAAGAACATCAGTCTTATCGACAAGAAGAACATTCACAACAACCGGCTCCAAGTGATCAACCAGTACGAGGTCGGTCAAGGGAGCAACGGAGGCAAGTACGCCAACCGGTATGACGTCACGGTGCTGGTCAACGGCCTGCCGATGGTGCACATCGAGCTCAAGCGCCGCGGCGTCGACATCCGTGAGGCGTTCAACCAGATCAATCGGTACCAGCGCGACAGCTTCTGGGCCGGCTCGGGCCTGTTCGAGTACGTGCAGCTGTTCGTGATCAGCAACGGCACCCTGACGAAGTACTACTCGAACACCACCCGGCGCCAGCACATCTCGGAGGCCACCCGCGCGAAGAAGGCCAAGCGTCCCACCTCGAATTCGTTCGAGTTCACCTCTTGGTGGGCCGACGCGACCAACCGCCCTATCCAAGACCTGACAGCCTTCGGCAAGACCTTCTTCGCCAAGCACGCGCTGCTCAACATCCTGACCCGGTATTGCGTGCTGACAGCTGACCGCATGCTGCTCGTCATGCGTCCCTACCAGGTTGTGGCGACGGAACGGATCCTGCAAAGAATCGAAATCTCCACCAACTACAGGCAACTCGGCAGCGTCGCGGCCGGCGGGTATGTCTGGCACACCACCGGGTCGGGCAAGACGCTAACCTCATTCAAGACGGCGCAGCTGGCCAGCGAACTTGAGAGTGTCGACAAGGTGCTGTTCGTGGTCGACCGTAAGGACCTCGACTACCAGACGATGCGCGAGTACGACCGGTTCGAGAAGGGCGCGGCCAACTCCAACACATCGACCGCCGTGCTCAAGAAGCAGCTGGAAGACCCGGGCGCGAAGATCATCATCACGACGATCCAGAAGCTGTCGACGTTCATTAACGCCAACAGGGGCCACGCCATTTTCGACGGGCACATCGTCATCATCTTCGACGAGTGCCACCGGTCGCAGTTCGGGGACATGCACACCGCCATCACCAAGGCATTCAAGCGGTACAACCTGTTCGGCTTCACCGGGACCCCGATCTTCTCAGCCAATGCCGGCAGCGGGGGCAACCCCCGCCTGAAGACGACCGAGCAGGCCTTCGGCGACAAGTTGCACACCTACACGATCAAGGACGCGATCTACGACAAGAACGTCCTGCCCTTCAAGGTCGACTACATCAGCACGATCAAGGTCGGTGCACCTGATGACAAGCAGGTCTCCGCGATCGATACCGAACGAGCGCTGCTGGCGTCGGAGCGCATCAAGCAGGTCGTCCAGTACACGCTCGATCACTTCGACCAAAAGACCAAGCGCTCCAGCGGATACAGCCACTCGGTGATCACCAACGTCGAAGACCTCCTCGGGCGCAATCCGAAGGCTGCCGAGGAGATCAAGCAGAGCAGGCGGGTCAAGGGCTTTAACGCATTGTTCGCGACGGCTTCGATC
The DNA here is from genome assembly GCF_042802875.1 of Kocuria sp. NPDC057446. NCBI lineage: Bacteria > Bacillati > Actinomycetota > Actinomycetes > Micrococcales > Micrococcaceae > Kocuria > Kocuria sp. NPDC057446. The sequence continues at coordinate 43,444 of NZ_JBHVDI010000002.1, forward strand.
GAGGCGGCGCGGCGGTACTACAGCCAGTTCCAACAGCAACAGCAGGCGCTGACGCCGGACCGCCGGCTCAAGGTCGGGCTGATCTACTCTTTCGCTGCCAATCCAGACATGGAAGACGGCGCGCTCGATGAAGAGGACTTTGACACCGGCGCGCTGAGTGGCGACGCCCGCTCGTTCCTAGAAGACACGATCCGGGACTACAACGAGATGTTCGGCACCAGCTACGACACCTCGGCCGACCGCTTCCAGAACTACTACAAAGACCTGTCCCTGCGAATGAAGAACCGTGAGATCGACCTGGTCATTGTGGTCAACATGTTCCTCACCGGGTTCGATGCCACCACGCTCAATACGCTGTTCGTCGACAAGAATCTCCGATCACACGGCCTGATCCAGGCCTACTCGCGCACCAATCGGATCCTGAACTCGATCAAGACCTATGGCCACATCGTCACCTTCCGCGACCTGGAGGAAGAAACCAACGACGCGATCGCCCTGTTCGGCAACAAGGACGCCAAGGGCATCGTGCTCCTGAAGCCCTACGGTGACTACTACAACGAGTACACCGAGAAGGTCGACGAACTGCTCGCCCAGTTCCCGCTCGGCACCCCGATCGAGGGAGAATCCGCGCAGAAGGAGTTCATCACGCTTCTTGGCGCCATCCTGCGGTTGCAGAACATCCTGACCTCCTTCGATGAGTTCTCCGGGAACGAGGTCTTGACCGAGCGGCAGAACCAGGACTACCGCAGCATCTACCTGGACCTGTACGCGGAGTTCCGCAAAGATGGCGACTCGGAGAAGGAATCGATCAACGAGGACGTGGTCTTTGAGATCGAGCTGGTCAAGCAGGTCGAAATCAACGTCGACTACATCCTCATGCTCGTCCAGAAATACCGTGACGAACGCGGCGACGGCGACGACAAAGAACTGCGCGCCGAGATCATCCGCGCCGTTGACTCCAGCCCCACACTGCGCAACAAGCGCGACCTCATCGAAGACTTCGTCGATCGCATATCGTCCAAGGGCAATGTCGACGATGCGTGGCAGGCCTACATTGCCGAACGCCGCGAATCGGAACTCACCACCATCATCCATGACGAGCAGTTGCGCCCAAACGAGACCAGAAACTTCGTGGAAGCCTCGTTCCGCGAGGGCTCGCTCCGCAGTACGGGCACAGCTATCACCAAGGTACTCCCACCGGTCTCACGCTTTTCCGCCGAGGGCAACCACGGTGAAAAAAAGCAACGCGTCATCGCAAGGCTGGGGACATTCTTCGAGCGGTTCTTCGAACTGGGTTCGGGGAACTAGACGAAATGAAGATTCGGCAGGGTATTCCGACTGTGTATATACTTTGGCGCAAGTCATGATGAAATCAATGAAAAGGTGCTGAGTTGGCGCAGAGCGTGAAAATCATTCTGGAAGACGACCTCGAGGGCGGCCCGGCGGACGAGACCGTCCAGTTCGCTCTGGACGGCCGGCAGTACGAGATCGACCTGGCCACAGCTAATGCCGAAAAGCTGCGGGAGGCCCTGAGCCCCTACGCCGCCGCTGGCCGTCGGGCCCAGAGCAGGTTCGCCCGACCCACTACCTCCCGTTCCTCCACCGGTGGTAACCCGGAGACGGCGAAGATCCGGGCGTGGGCGAAGGAAAACGGTTACGAGGTCTCCGACCGCGGTCGCATTCACCAGTCCGTCAAGGACGCCTACTACGCCGCCCAGTAGGCCCCCACTCCCCCACCCGGATGCGTCCTCGGGCCTGTCTGCGTGATTCGCGGCAGCCGAGCCTGGTGTTCGAGGGCCACTGCTGTGCCATAGCAACGGGTCCTTTCGGAACAGGGTTCGTGCACCTAGGCCTTTTGCTGGAACCCTGCCACATGGTGAGCAGCCGGTGACAGGCTGATGGTCCATTTCTAATCACGGTGCCGAAGGCGATGCCCTGCGCGAGCCTGGAGGGAGCTGGTCGTTCCTTTGGCTCTGGACATTGGCTCTTGCTGGGGGTGGCCCTGGTGATCATTAGCGGGGCCAAGCGTGCAGGGTGTCCCTGAAGTTCCGTTGGAGCGAAAGAGGTTGCAGTGCCGGTCGAGATGGGTATGTGGCGCATCGACGGTGATTCACCGCGGCGTCTTGCACGAGGCGTGCTGCCGTCGGAGGCAGCCCTCGAGGACTTTCTGGAGCGGGACCCCTCCCTGTTGGGTGAGCCTTTGCTGGTGATCGGCCGCCAGGTGCGAACCCCCTTCGGGAAGATGATCGATCTGCTGACGATGGATGGAGAAGGGAATCTTCGCGTTCTCGAGCTCAAGCGGGACCGCACCCCGCGGGAGGTCGTCGCCCAAGTGCTCGACTACGGGTCCTGGGTGACCGGACTGGACCGGGACAGGATCATTGAGATTGCTAACAATCATCTCGATACGCCGTTTGAGGAGGCCTTCGCCGAGGTCTTCGGCGCCCCGGCTCCGGACGAACTCAACACCGAGCTGCAGTTGACGATCGTGGCCACTGAGCTGGACGACAGCTCCGAGAGGATCGTCGGCTATCTTCGTGACTTCGGCGTGCCCATCAATGCCGTCTTCTTCTCCTATATGGAAGACGACGACCGGCGATACCTGGCCCGCTCATGGCTGGCCGCAACCAACCAAAGCGCCGGCCCTGCACCGACCCGGAAGCACAGCAAGAAAGCCGACTGGAACGGTCGGGACTGGTTCGTCACCTTCGGTGAAGGGCCCCACCGAGCCTGGGAAGATGCACGCCGTTACGGGTTCGTCTCGGCCGGCGGCGGCGAGTGGTACTCCAGAAGCTTGCGCCGCCTACCCGAAGGGGCTCGCATCTTCGTGCACATTCCCAAACACGGATACGTGGCTGTCGGGGAGACCTTGGGTGAGGCGAAGCCCTTCGACGAGGCCCTAGTGCGGTCCGGGGAGCAGTGGACACGATTGGCTGACTGTGACCTCTCCGCACCCTACGAACACCACGAACCGGGCGAGGAACCGGAGGAGGACGACACCGAGTACGTAGTGCCGGTGCGCTGGATCGTCAACGTGCCGCGGTCGGAGGCCTACTGGGTCAAGGGCATGTTCGCCAACCAGAACAGCGCCGGGAAGCTCCGGCAACAGTTCACCCTTGAACGCCTCACCGCGCACTTCGGCGTCAACGACGAATCGGACGAGCCCAGAATGACCTACTCCCCATAAGGTGTGTCGCGCTAAGAGGCTTGTACAACTTGGGCATCCTCACACAAACACACCCCATTTACCCCATTCACTTAATGGAGTAAATGGGGTGTAAGGATCCTTGGCTAGTACTTCGGGGGGCGGCCCCGGGTTACGGTGCCTGCACCGCCGAAGGGCCGTCCGTCGTTGACTTCGTCGCGGTACTGGTGGATCCGGTCGGTGATGATGCCGGCGACGAAGTCACTGAGGGTCTGCCCACGCTGGGCGACGTGGTTGTAGGCCGAGCGCAGTTCGGCGAGGTCGTCGATGTCCATCTGGACCTGGAGGCGACGGCGGGTGTCCGTGGCGATCCCCTTCTTCTGCTCGGCCGCAGGCGCCGGCGCCGTCTCCTGTGGTGCGGCGGGTGCTGCGGCCTCCGGCGCCGGCGCGGGGGCGGTGGTGTCGGTGATGGAGGGGGCGACGGCGTCTTGGCCGGTGAGGAAGGTCGATTTCCGGCGGCGTCCTGTGGTGCTCATGGTCGGGGTCGTTCCTTTCGTGCCGGCGGGTCTCAGCGGCTGGTGATCTTGGCCAGGTGGCGGGTGTAGAGCTCGGCCATGGACTGGCCGCCCTTGATGCGGTCCAGGGCGTCGCCGGTCTCGATGGCGTCGCGGATCACCGCGCGTTTGGGGATGGGCGGGTCCAGCAGCTGCTCCCCCAGGGCTTCTTGGAGGGTCAGGCGCCATTCGCGCCCGGCCAGGGTCGTCGGCTCCCACTTGTTGAGCAGCACCCCGCGGATGGTGAGGTCGGGGTTGTAGTGCTGCTGGACGGAGCCGATGGTGTCGCGCATCAGGGCCACTCCGTCGGCGGCGAACAGGCCGGCCTCGGTGACCAGCACGGCCCCGTGGGCGGCCACCAGGGCGTTGACGGTGAGCATGCCCAAGTTCGGCGGGCAGTCGATGATGACCAGGTCGTAGCGCTCCCCCACCCCCTGAAGGGCGCGTTGGAGGGTCCGGGCACGTTCCTCGGTGCGGGGGGCCTGGGTGAGTTCTTGCTCGATGATTGCCAGGGCCCGCCCCACCGTGGGGGCCAGGTCCACCCCGGGCCAGATGGTCGCCACGATGACGTCGGCCAGGGTGACGGGCTCCTCCCCCGGCGCCTGCTGGGGGTTGATGACATCGGCCAGGCTGACCTCGTCCAGGGGTAGCCGCTCGGGGGTCAGGGCGGTGGTGAGGTTGCCCTGCGGGTCCATGTCGATGGCGAGCACGCGCTTGTCCGCGCGCTGGGCGGCGCGGATGAGGTGGTAGGCCGTGGTGGTCTTGCCCACGCCACCCTTCTGCAGCACGGTGGCAAGGATGTCCATACGGTGCCTCCTTTGAGTGTTTGCCTCAGTTTAGTAAATGGAGGCGTTGAGTAAATGGAATGCATGGGTGTGTCGACGGGTCTCAGGCGGTGATGGAGAAGTACACGCGGTAGAGGTCGTCCCGGGCGCGACAGGCGGTGGTGGTGACCTCCACCAGGTGCTCCCCGTCGAGGTGGCCGGCGTTCAGGCACGCCTCGGTGGCGGCATCGGCGAGGCGCTGGGCCTTCCGCGCCAGCACCTCGAGGCGCTGGGCGTGGTGGGTGAGCCACTGGGTGCACTTCTCGTTGTCGGCAGCGGCTTGGGCTGCCGCGCGCAGCTTCTCGATCTCGGCCAGGACTTCCTGGGCGGCGCGGGCCGCTTCTTGGGCGGTCGCCCGGTGCTTGCTGGTTGGGTGTTCAGGCTGGATGGTCATGGCGTCCTCCTGGGGGGCGGGTGGACTTCGCGGGGTCCGGGCGTGGGGGGGGGGGCGCCGTGGATCTGCGGGCGACGGGTTAGGTCAGCTGGGTTCGCTGTCGCACCAGGGCGTGGAGCTTGTCCGGGCGCAGGCCGTGCCAGTGGTCGCAGACGGTGCCGTCGTCGTCGCGGACGACGGTCACGGGCACTCCCTGGTAGCCCAGGCCGCGGAGGAAGTCGGCGGCCGCGGGCAGGGAGGCGACATTGATCAGGCCGAAGGGGATGTCCTTGCGGTCCATGGCCTGGCCGGCGGCCTGGCAGTCCACACACCCGGGGAGGGTGTAGAGGGTGATGGTGGTCATGATGCCCTCCTGGGCTCAATGGAAGAGCAGTTCCTGGACGTAGAGGCTGTGCCCGGCGACCGCACCGTCGTCGTCGAGGACGGCAACGACTCCGGCGGTGCCGGCACCGGGAACACCGTGCGGGTAGAGCACGTGGGCGATGTCGAAGTAGTGAGGTCATCCTCGCCAACCGGTCTGACTTCGATACTTTTACCCTCATTTTACTCCATTACATGAATGGAGTAAATGGCGTTAATGGATGATTTCTAGGAATAGGTTTGGAACGATCGGGCGGACAAAAGCCCCCACCAACGAGCAGTCGGCTGGGAGCGTCAGCATCCGCGTGGACATCACGCGTAAGGGCGGCCGTCTAAGAACCCCTGCGGACGCGGAGTAGCTCGAATCCCTCGGAGATGGACACGAGCAGCTGCTCGCGGGCGGCAACGTAATCCTTGCCCTCCGCTTCAACCTCCTGGGTCGCCGTGGATTTGATCAAGCAGACGAGCTTCATGCTGGGCCCTTCTTCGTGCAGCGACATGCCCACCCTGCTAAAGCTTCAGCGGGGTGGGCATGCGTCAAAGCGCGCGGATGCCGGCTCACCCCACCCTGCTACTTCTCGTGGACCCCAGTGCTCAGAGAACGACTGAATCGTCGGAGCTTAGAGGGCTAAGCGGACACCCAAAGCTCTCATTTTCCCTGGACACCTCTACCCACTCACACCACCGAATCGGAGTATTAGCCTCAATTTACTCCAAACCATCCTTTTACCTCATCACAGTTGTAGGCCATCTCGACCGCCAGCAAGGTGCTGATAGTGATCGCGGTCCAGTCCGGGCTCGGAGGTTCCCGAGGCTTCCCTTGGGCAATCATTTTGGAGGCCCGCCAGGGCCGAGGAAATGTGCGGCAGCCATCGTCTGCCAACCCAGTCCCAAGGACGACTGTCGCTTCGATCGATTGGGGGAGTAGGTCAGTCCTCGTGCGGAGCAGCCAAGAAGCGCATGTTCAGGAGACGGTGCGGAGCTCGTTCCAGTCGGTGGTGTAGCGCGGGGAGAGATCGGCTTGGCGATTGGTCCAGGGGGCGGGGGAGTGGGCGCCGTGTCGGCCCAGGGCGAGGGTGCCGGTGCCGAAGCGGCGGTTGACCGCGTCGATGAGCTCCCCGATCGGTGCGGGTTGCTCGAGCACCCCGGGCAGCACGGGCACCGCCCCCTCGGTGGCGAGGTCCGTGCAGAGAATGCCGGCTCGCATGTACTGCATCCCGTGCATGAGCTTGGGCACCAATGCGGCCCGGGCCGCGGCCACCAGGGGAGTGGGCTCGTTCGTGGGCACAGCCAGCCGCACGTGCGCAGAGACATTGTGCGCGGGTCCGGGCCGGTGCGGGGAGGTGCTGGCGAAGACGGTGAGGCGCCCGGTGACCTCGCCTTCCTTGCGCAGGCGGCGGGAGGCTCGCTGGGCGAACTCGGCCACCGCCGCCCCGACGATCTCCGGATCCCAAATAGGATCCGGGAACGATCGGGAGACCAGGATCTGGACCTTGGTGGCCACCTCATCCTCGACCGGGATGGCGGGGAAGCCGTTGAGCTCGAGCACGGTGCGCATCTGCACCACGGAGAACTTGTGCCGGATGGCCACCGGGTCGGCATCACGCAGGTCGGCGATGGTCTCGATGCCCATCGACTCCAGCCGCTTGGCCAGCCGCCCCGCGATGCCCCAGACCTCGGTCACCGGCAGGGCCGCCATGAGCTTCTCCCAGTACCCCTCGGGGGCCTGGTCCCAGTGGACCACCCCACCGGTGACGGGCAGCTTCTTCGCGGTCTCAGTGGCGATCTTCGCCCGCGTCTTCGAACTGGCGATCCCAATGCTCACCGGCAACCCGACATTGCGGGCCACGGTGGCCTGCAGCCGGCGCGCCCACCGCACCTGCTCGGCCGCGGTGCCCTCCGGTGGGAGCAGGAAGCACTCGTCGATGGAGTACACCTCCTGCCCCATCGCGTGGCGGGCCAGCAGCAGCATCACCCGCTCGGACAGGTCCGCGTAGAGCTGGTAGTTGGAGGACCGCTTTTCCAGTCCCCACCGGGCGGCGTCGGCGCGCAGCTGGAACCAGGGATCCCCCATCTTGATCCCCAACACTTTGGCCTCAGCGCTGCGGGCGACGACGCAGCCGTCGTTGTTGGAGAGCACCACCAATGGCTTGCCGGCCAGGGAGGGCTCGAAGAGGGCCTCGCAGGAGGCGTAGAAGTTGTTCACGTCGACCAGGGCGATCACCGCAGACCACCGTCCTAGTGCAGCTTCCGCTGGTTGATGTGGCGGATGCCGTAGACCACGACACCCCAGATGTGCAGGGTCGACAGGGACGGGACCTCCACGTCGGGGTAGGCCGGGTTCTCCGGGTGCAGCACGACCCGGTCGGGGTGGACGTGGAGGGTCTTGATGGTGAAGTCCCCGTCCAGGACGGCGATCACCACGCTGCCGTCCTTGGGGGTCAGGGAGCGGTCCACGAGGACTTCGTCGCCGGAGTAGATCCCGATGCCTTCCATGGAGTCTCCGGTGACGCGGAAGAGGTAGGTGGAGGTCACGTCTCTGATCAGGACCTCGTTGAGGTCGATCCGGCCGTCGTCGAAGCTGTCCTGGGCAGGGGAGGGGAAGCCAGCCGGGACTCGGACCAGGACCGCAGAGACCAGCGCGGGGCGGTCAATGGTGAGCGGTACTGGGTGTCTCATGCCGCCAGGATAGAACACATATTCTAAAGCTCAGCCCATAAACACAATAGACCCGTACAAATATACGGTTTGGCTAGTGTTGATGGTGCGGATTCTCCCCCGCCGACCGGACACGCCAAGGGGCCCGGCTACGGAGCCGAGGCGACCGCATTAGCGGCTTGGTTCTGGCCGGCGGCGATCTGGGCGGCCCAGCGTTGCCGGAACGGCTGACGGGGGCCAGGGAAGGGGGATGACGCGGGGACGGTCGCGGCGGCCGCCGTGCGGGCGGCGTAGCGTTCGGTGGCCGCGCGTGCTGCCGCGCGGCGCTGGGCGGCCTCGGCGGCGACCCGCTGGTCGCGGGAGCGTAGGGGGGTGCCGTCCGGGTGGGTCCAGGTGCGCATCCGGGCGGCCAGCCAGGCTCCAGGGTTGTCGATGCCCTCCACGGTGAGGAAGCCGTAGCGGGTGCCCTGAGGGGTCCAGTCCAGGGCGGTGAGCACATCGGCGATGGTCCATTCGGCCTCGAAAAACGGGCGGCACACGCTGGTGACGTGGGCGGTGGTGAGCTGGCGCAGGACGATGGCCTCGTGCTGGAGCTCCAGGGCAGCCGCCCGCTGAGTTTCCTTCCGCGCCCGACGGGTCACCCGCTTCGTCAAAGGCTCTGTCGTTGCATGACGGGGCCACAGCGGGGCTGTACGACGGCTCAGGGCGGCGACCACCTCGCGCCGCTGCGCGGCGCGCTTTCGGCTGGGTCGCGGCGTAGCCGCGTCCTTCGGGGAAAGCTTTTCGCGCGCGTGCGGGGAAAAACTCTCCCACTTCGTGGGGACCGGGGTGTCAGTTAATTCCACAGGCTCCGGCGCCAGCTGAGGGGTGTTGTGGATGAGGGCGTAGACGGGGGCCTCGCCCTGGATGCGGCCGGTGGAGCGCGGGGTGCGCCCCGCGCTGCGGCCGGTGGCCACCACGGCCAGCAGCCCGCAGTCGCGCAGGTGGCGGATCACCCGCGCCACGGTGGAGCGGGAGCGATCGATCTTGTTGGCCACCCAGTCCCAGGTCGTGCGCCAGGTGCGCGAGGCGGGGTCCTGCTGGCGGCAGATGATCTCCACCACGGCCAGCAGGTTCGCCCGGGCATCGGCACGGATCAACTCCAGGCTGGGGTGCTCCAACACGGCCCGCCGCCAGGCGGCAACGTGCTTGGCGAGCTGGCAGCCCTTGGGCACAGCCCGCAGCACGACGGCCTTGGACTGCTCGTGCTCCACCCGCACCCGCCGGCGGCGTGAGGGGAACTCCCCAGCGGCCTCGAGGGCAGCGTCAGGGGCGGAATGTGACCGAAAATCGGCGTGACTGAGTGAAGAGGGGTCCATTTGCGGACGCGCCTCAGGTACACTAGGGGACACAACAGTCCCCTGGTATTGGATTCATGACAGGTTCCGATTCAGTTAGCTGTTGGAACGGCTGTCGCGAGTTTGGCGACCTGAGACAGCCGAATGACTTCGACGGCCCGCCCTGCCAGGCGGGTCGTCAGTCGTTTAAGCGGAATTAGCCAGCGGTAGGCGCGGCTCCTCCCTGTTGTCGAGCTTGTTGGACCTTCCAGCGTCGCGGTCGATCAAGGCGCCGATGTATTCGGCCATGCTGAGCCCCGCCTGATGCGATGCTTCGATCGCCGCGCGGTGTTGTTCTGGAGACACACGCGCCATCAGAGCCACCTTGTGGCCCTGCAACTTCGGCTGCTGGTACTCGGTCATGGGTCGATCATGGCATATCGACACTGCTACCGATAGCGGTATCAGGTGTGTCTCGGTGATTTTTCATCCCTCCGGTACACGAGGCAAGCAGCGATGGCCTGAATCATCTACGGCCGGGCGCAAAGTGCCGCGCGGCATGCATCCACCCTAATACATGTTGAACATGTTCAACATAAACATGTTCAAGTTCCGGGTAGCCTGGAGGGCATGTCTTGGCTAGGGGGAACTGTTTCCCGTTCCGACTCCGATGTGCTGGCTGAGCTGCCGGACCATCTCACCTGGGAGGGTCTTCATCTGGAGGTGCAGCGTCGGCACGGCAAGCCCATCCACATCGAGCCGGCCCCGGCGTGGTTGGGTCAGGACGTCACGGGGTTGTGGTTGGAGAAGGCTGAGCGGTCCTGGATTTTCCATGCTGCCGGAGAGAGCGAGCTGCTGCGCCGGCACGTGATCCTGCACGAGTACGGACACATCCTCCTCATGCACGGTGGGTGCGAGCTGACGCTGGGGAACGCCTTCGCCCACATCGGGGGCTCCCGGCGGATCAAGACCCTTCTCGGGCGTTCCTCGACCTGGACGGCCCAGGAGATCGCGGCAGAGAACGCCGCCACGAGGTTGGCCGCCCGACTGATCCAGCAGGTGGATCCTCTGCTCGAGGCCTTCTGATGAGCCTCGGAGCGGTGTTGAGTCTGCTCAAGGCCGTGGCGTTCCTCTTCGCCGCCGTGGCAGTGGTCGTTCGTCTGCCACGAGTGGCGCGACGACGCCGAGTGGACTTCGTGTGGGTGGGCACGGCGTTGGCAGCGCTGGCCTTCTCGGCCAACGGGGTCATGGTGCCCGAACGGAGCGTGGATGCGTGGCTGGGCGGGGAGAACCTCTTCCACCTGGTGCGCAACCTGCTCGCGCTCAGCGCCGTATGGTGCCTGCGGGCGGCCCTCGTCCAGTCCCTGCAACGCAGGGACTGGAGCCGGTCGCGGACATTGCGGGAGGCCGCCATAGGTAGCGCCTTGCTGCTGGGGCTGACGGCAGCGTTCTTCTCGATCGACCGGGGCCCGACCTCGGGAGCGTTCATTCCGGACCACCTTGCCCAGGGCGGCACCCTGGTCTACACGCTGCTCATCATGGTGATGGGAGCCTGGAACGCCGCCGATGTTGCCCGTGTCGCCTTCCGGGAACTCACCCTGCGCCAGCATGGGCACGACCGCCTGCTGTGGCCGGGGCTGCTCGGCCTGGGTGTGGGAGGTTCTCTGCTCGTGCTCGGCTGCACGCTCGAGGCCGGCTACGCAGTCCTCGGGTATTCAGGCACGTGGGATGCTGTAGCTGTGGCCCTGCGGGCCTCGTTCGGCCCGGTCTTCCTGCCCGGGGCCGTGCTGGTGTGCTTGGCCGTGGCGTGGCTGGGTCTCTACGCCCAAGGCCGGCGCCTGAAGATGGGTCTGCGCATGGACATCCTGAGGATCGCCCCGGTGTGGGCCCAACTCGGCGCGGACCGGTGGAGCCCTGGTGGACGCCCTCCGGGCTGGTCCAGCGCTCTGTCGGCTGATCCCCAGAAGGTTCTTTACAGTGCCGTCATTGCCGTCGAAGACGCCCTGCGGGCCGAAAACGCGGGCCTGTCGGAAAAGCAACGGTGTGCCCTGCAGGCCGCCGAGAGGAGATTTGAACTCACATCATGAGCACCTCGATAGTCGTCCCCCGCTGGGAGAGAACCGCCACGGAAGCCTTCCAGCCTCCGGTGCTGCTGGCGGCACTGCTCATCGCGCTGCCCTGGGGGGCGAACCCATCTGCGGCCTCGCTGTGGTGGGGAATCAGCGCGGCCCTGATCGTGTGCGGGGTTCCGCTGGCCGTGGTCCTCATGCTGGTGCGCCGAGGGGTGCTCACCGACCACCACGTGAGCGTGAAGGAGCACCGCCGACCGGTGATGGCCGGGGTGCTGGTGCTGGTCCTCAGCTACCTCGCGGCGGCGATCCTGCTGCAGGGACCGATCGAGATCGTGGCGCTGCTCGTGGCCACGTTCCTGGCCGGGCTGGTGATCGCTGTGGTGAGTCCGTGGTGGAAGATCTCCGGGCACGGCATGATGATGGGCGGAACTATTGTTGCCCTGACAACATCCTGGGGTGTTGTCGGGCTGCTGTTTGTTCCGGTGGGCCTGGCGGTGTGCTGGAGCCGCATCCGACTCCAGGACCACACCGGTCCGCAGGTGATTTCAGGCTTCATCTACGGGCTGGCCTTCCTGGGCAGCATCTACGCCTGGATCGTGCCATGAGGAGAAACCACGTGGGGGACGCCAACCGGGAACGCTCAGCCCAGATCTTGGCCGACAAGATCAACCTGCTGTTGGATACCCTGCGCACCGAAGCCGGCCAGCCCTACGACTTCACCACGATCCAGCAAGGCCTCAAAGACCGCGGCGTGGCCATCTCACGGACGAAATGGCATTACCTGAAAACAGCCGACATCCGGGTGCGTCCCGACGAGAAACTGCTCCGGGAGCTGGGGGAAGTGTTCGGGGTGGACCCGAGATACCTCGTGCAGGAAGATGGGCCGCTCCCTCGGCAGGTTGAGCAAGAACTCCACACGGTCCGCGCCCTCCGGCGAGCCGAGGTCCGCAACTTCGCCGCCCGGGCCCTCGGTCAGATCGATCCTGAAGGGCTTCAGGCGATCCTGGACGTCATCGAGAAGAAGGAAAGTTCCTCTCAGGACGACTCCACACAGTAGGTAAGGGAGGCTGGCCCCGCCACAACGGCAGGGCCGGCCTCCTTCGTTCATCTACCTACTCGGCGTCACCCATGTCGCGGGACTGATGGCCGACGACTTCCCATTGGCCGTCGTGCTCCTCGAGGTAGAGGGTGACCTGCCGACGACCCGTTTCGTGGACGGTGGCCCCGTCGCGGGTATTCCAGGTCCATTCCACGGTGTAGGCGCGGATGGCCTTGTCCAGAGCGACGTCCTGATTGACGTCGCCGTGGACGGGGACGATGGTGGGTGCGCTGTACCCCTGGTGCTCAGCGGCCGCGAGCCACGGGGCACCTGCTGCGTTGCGTTCGGGCTCGACCTGATGCGCGGCCCAGTCGGCGGACATCAGCGGCTTGGCCCGGACCGCGGCAGCGGTCTCGGTGCGATCGGTGGCGGTGTCCCACAAGTGGAGCATCAGGGCGGCGACCTCGGCAGTGGAATCCACGTCGGTGCGGTCAGCGTCGTCCGGGGTGGCGAAAGTTCCCTCGCCCAGCTGTGGCGGCACGGTAGAGACAGTGGCTTCTGGGGAACTTTGCCGGGCCTTGCTGGGCGAGTCACAGGCGGCAAGCGGCAACGCGCACAGCAGCAGTGCTGCGGCGAGGCTGAGTGGATGGCGCATCATCTCGGCCACGCACCTTTCTCTTTGAGGATGGGCTCGGGGTCGAGGTTGTGCCCTTGGTAGGGGAAGACGAGGTCGGGGGCGCCGGGCTTGTAGATCTCAAAGTGCAGGTGGGTGGCCATGCCGAAGCGTCCGTGGTTGCCCTCGATGCCAATGATGTCCCCGCGTTTGAGCTTCTGGCCCTTGGTCACGTCCCAGGAGTGCAGGTGACAGAACGCGAAGCCGAAGTCGGGGTCAGACCCGTCCTCTTTGGCGATAACGCAGCCATCGGCGGCGTTGAACCCGGTGATTCGCAGGCTGGTGGGGGCAACGACGACTCCGCCGCTGCCGTTGCCGGCCCCGGGGGTGGCGATGTCCACGCCCACGTGCTGGTTGGCCCAGGACGGGACACCGGCCAGGGCGCGGCCGCCGTAACCGGAGGTGAAGACACCGCCGGGCAGCGGGGTCGTCCACTGCCCGTCACCGAGGTCGCCGTCCCAGGCCCTCGCACCGGTAGGAGCCTTGCAGCCGGCGGAGAAAGTGCCCTGGGCGCCGTCGAGGATTTTCTCGATGTACTGCTGGGTCTCCGGGTAGGGCGGGACGCCGTGGTGCTCCTGCACCGCACCGGGTCCGGCGTTGTAGGCGGCCAGGGTCAGGCGCACGAGCTCGTCCGGATCATCCCCGGCGATGGGCTGAACTTGGCTTTTCAGAGCTGCCATGTAGCGGCCCAGGGCAGCGATGGCATCTTCGGGATCGAAGGGGTTGCCGCCGCGACCGTAGGTGTCCCAGGTCGCGGGCATGAACTGGGCCAGGCCCTGGGCGCCGACGGGACTGGTGGTGTCCGGATTCCACCCGGATTCCTGCGCCAGTTGTGCGGCGAGCAGACTGGTCGGCAGTTCGGCTTGTCTGGCGGCCGCGTCCACGAGCGGCCCCCAGCCATTGGGAACGGACACCACATTGGCCTTCTCGTTGGTGCCGACGGCGGTGGCCGTGCAGCTGGTGGACAGGCCCGCGGCGTCTTCATCCTCGGCCAGGGTGGCCACGAGCATGGTCAAAGCCATGGTCATGCCCACCGGCAGTCCAAGGAGCAGCAGGGCCGCGCCGCCGAGGGTTCGGGGGCGGGGTCCGGCCATCAGAATCCTTGTGAGACCAGGGCTGCGGCGTGCAGCCAGGCCCGTCGGGTGGCGGGGCGCAGTTGTCGGTGGTGGATGCGGCCCTGCACCAGGTGTGGGTCGAAGGGGACGATGGTCACCTCACGCACGAACGGGGCGTACTCCTGGGCGATGGCGTGGGCCTTGGTGCTGTGCGAGGGCATCAGCTCGGAGATGACCACCACGGCATTGCGGGCCAGTTCCCCGGCATGGGGGCCTCCGGCGTACAGAGCTTTGAGGGCGTTGACTCCGCCCTGGGCCTTGTCGGACTCGGTGGTGGTGGCGATGACGATCTGGTCGGTGTGGGCGATCATGTGCGCCCAGTTCTCGCCTCGGGTGGAGTTGCCGCTGTCCATGATGACGAGCCGGTAGTACTTCTCGGCGACCCGGTGCAGGGCGTCCACCTCGGCCCCGGTGATTTCGTGGGTGTTGGACGGCGATTCGTCGGAGCGCAGGACGTCGTAGGCATCCTGGGCTTGGTGGTGGACGAAGGCGGCCAGTTCGGCCGCTTTGGCTTCGGCGGTGAGGAAGTGATTGGCGTGATGGAGAAGGTCCAGTGCGGTGGAGTCATGGCCGGCGCCGTCGGTGCGCCAGCCCAGGGAGCCCATGGCTTCGTTGTTGTCCCAGGCGAGCACGCCGGCCCCGCCGTGGCGGGCGAACTGGGCGGCGAGCAGGGCAACGGTGGGGGTCTTGTTGGCACCGCCCTTCTGGTTGACGACCGCGATGGTGCGGGAGCCGATCCAGTGCCGTGAGACCGCGGCCAGGTCTTCTCGTTCGGCTACTTCCTCAGGCCCAGGGGTCAGGTGCATCCCGATGCGGTTGAGCATTCCGCGCCAGCCGTGGGTGGCTGGTGCATCAGTCAGGGAGCTGTCGGTGGCGATGAAACTGGGGGCGGAGTCGATGTCCCAGACTGTCGTGTCCGATGGTTGCAGCGCCGGGGCGCTGGAGGACGTTGACTTTGCCTGCATGGGACGGGGCTGCGACGCGTTCTCGAGAGTCGGCGTGACGATGGTGGAAGGCATCGGCTCGGCTTCCTCAAAAGAGGAACTTTCGGGCTCGGTCAGCGTGGGCTCTGGGGCCGACTCGGCGGGCACGAGCTCATCGAGGCTGACCGCACGGCTGCCTCGACGCCCGGGCCGAGGTAGGGGAGTGGCCGTCCCGTCGGTGGAGACCTCCCCGTCAGGCCCAACGACCAGGTAGGTCTCGAGTTCGCTTCCCGAAGACGGGTCGATGGCTACGACTTTGACGGGCCGACCCAAGATACGCGCAGTCTCGGTTAGCTGAGCAATGGCATCGTCCATCGAGTTCAGGGGGGTCACCACACCGTCGATGGAGACTTCAACGGTGTCGTCGTCGGTGATCGTTGCGGTGCATCGCGGACGGTCGAGCGCCTGCGCCATGGGGATGCCTTTCGTATCAGTCGGTATCCCCCACTCCGAGGTTGGGCTGCTGAGAGACGTTGTAGTGAGCACGCAGGTGCTCTTTCACGTCGTCCCGGAGGATGATCCAGTGCGAGCCCAGCTGTATGGCTGGCACCCGCCCATCCCTCAGCCACCGGTAGGTCACCGTGGTGCTGGACAGCCCCAGAACCTCGGTCAGCTGGGCCACGGTGAGTCGCTCGGGCAGCCCGTTGAAGAGCCTGTCCAGCGACTCAGTCATGGAGAGCGCTCCGGCAATCACGGCGGCTCCGGTACATCGAAGTGGGAAAAAGTTGCTTACGGTTGCACACCATAGCTCGAAACCGCCTATAGTTGAACATGTTCAATTCGTTTCCGTGGGTGACCCACGGGGATGCACCTCGGTGCATTGGATTCAACTTAGGAGCCTAGATGGGCAATCGGTGGACGGGGTTCGTCGCACCCGGCACGAGGGCCCAGACGGTCTCGCTCCTGGAGGAGACCCATCATGAGCCGCCCCCGGTGCTTCGGGGGGCGCAGGCGCCCCAGCAGGGTATTTCCGCACCGGACGGCGACAGACGGCTCGAACGGTTCCCCACGTCCTCCGGTGGTCCGTACTGGTTAGGCGCCCATGGCGGAGCGGGAGAGACCACCTTCCGGGAGCTGCTGGGCGGTGTCGAATGCCATCACCGCTGGCCTTCTCCCACCCCAGAGGCACCGTCTCCTGTCGTTGTCCTTCTCGCCCGACAGACGCATCGCGGGTTGGAAGCAGCTCGACACGCCGCCCAGGACTGGGCCTCCGGGCAACACCCGGAGGTAGTGCTCGCGGGGTTGGTGATCGTGGCCGGCACCCCGGGCAGGGCCCCGAAACCCCTGGCAGCAGCGACCCGCGTGATTTCCGGTGGTGTCCCCTCCACCTGGGTGGTGCCGTGGATCGAAGAACTCCGACTCACCGGAGCCACGGACTGGGAGTCCATGGCCCGTGAGCCGAGGAAAGTCCTCACCGCCCTCGGTGAGGCAGTCGATGAACTCATCTCCGAGAGGACCCCCCAATGATCGACCTCGTACTTGCCGCCCAGGACACCGTGCTGGCGCTGCCGGCCAACCTGCCCGACTCCAACCCCCTGGCCCCTCCCGGCATCGGCGACACCTGGAACCGCATGGTCGGTGTCGGCAAATGGATCGCCCTGGGCATTGCTGTGCTGGGCCTGCTGGTGGTCGGCGGAAAGATGGCCTTCGACGCCCGCCGTGGAGAGACCACTGAAGAAGTATCCGGGATCATCAAGATCGTCCTGGCCGTGGCTCTGATCTCCGGTGGAGCCTCGATCCTGACCTTCATCGCCGGGGCATAACCACCACCAGACGCAGCCCCCCACACACGAGGAGCAACACGTGACAGACCACATCGGGACCGACGACAACAGCACATGGTGGAAGACCCCCCGCTTCCTCATCTCAGCAGTCCTCGTCGCGATGCTGATCGTGCTGGGCGTGGTCCTGTGGCTGTGGCCCGACGGAGAAGAGCCCACCCAAGCCGCCCCGGCGCCAGCCACCACCGCCGAACCGGTGGCGGGCGGGGAGTCGGAGTGCGGTTTGGACGCCACCAGCGGCACCACTCTCACGAAAGCGCCGGAGGACGTCGAATGGACCGCTCTCGGGGCGATCTACGCACCGTCCTCTGAGGAGCACGGACCGGGCACCGTGGACGAGTCGACGGGTGTGCGCTCCTGCTACTCCCACACTCCCGAAGGGGCGTTGCTGACGACGGCGAACATGCTGGCCTCGAGCAACGATCCCCAGCTTCTGCTGGACACTCTCAAGGAGCTTGCCATTGAGGGCCCCGGTAAGGACATCGCCGTGGGGCAGGTCCAGCAGCGGGTCTCCGCAGGGGATGCTTCCACGGTCCCGGTCGAGGTTGCCGGCTTCCGACTGCTTTCGTACACGGGCGAGCGAGCCACGGTCGAGGTCGTACTGGCAGGAGACGACGGGACCGAGAAGACATACATCACCAGTAGCGCAGACCTCATGTGGCAAGACGGCGATTGGCGCTTCGCCCTGCAGGACAACGGCGACACAGGCCCCGTCTCGGGCCAGGTGTCAGACCTGAACGGGTACATCGAGTGGGGACCCCACGATGGCTGAGGAAGAGAAGTGCTTCGCACTCGATGGCTTCTGCAAGGTCAAGGAAGGAGTCAGCGACGCACTCACCGGAGCGGCCGGTGATGCGCTGGATCAGATCGCCGACGGTGTAACCGCTGCGGTGGTCGACACGATCGCCTCCCTGGGGTCGATGTGGACTCGGATCGGCAGCGCCAACCTCACCAGCAACAGTGCACCCACCTCCCAGGCTCCGGCCCGTGGGGAGTTCAACGCCTACATCGATCTGCTGCTGAGTTTCGCGAGCTGGATCGGGCTGGGGGTGTGCGTGTTCGGGGTGCTGTTTCTGGGCATCGTGTTGGCCACCAACGCCCGCCGCGGCGACGGGGCCGGCCTGGTGAACACGGCCACCGTGCTGGCCTCCGGGGCGGCGCTGATCGGTGGGGCCACCAGCCTGATCGGCTTCCTCGTCCCGGCCTGGGCGGGAAACCTGTCCGGGTCCGTGGGCTTTATCCAGGACCAGACCTTCTACCTCACCCTGGCCGTGGCCGCCCTGAGCGTGATGATCGCCGGGGCCCAGATGGCCTGGACCCAGCGCGCCGAACCGGCGAGGGATCTCCTCAAGAACCTGCTCACCCTGGCCGTGGTCACGGCCTCGGGGGTGACGATCCTCAACGTCCTGGTGGCTGGCACCGACGCCCTGGCCGTGCAGATCATCGATTCCGCCATCGGTGAGGACTTCCAGACCGACGTGCTCAAGCTCCTGGCCCTGGACAACGCCACCAGTGCTGGGGCGGCGGATCCGGTGTGGTTGGGCGGCAACGTCATCCTGATCATCGTCGGCGGGGTCGTGGCGATCATCGTGAACCTCATCCAGTTGATGCTGATGGTGCTGCGCACCGGAATGCTGTTCCTGATGGCCGGGATCCTCCCCCTCTCAGCCGCGTTCCTGAACACCGAGACGGGCAAGAACTTCTTCCAGAAGGTCATCGCTTGGACCCTGGCCTTCGCCTTCTACAAGCCCGCCGCGGCCCTGATCTACGGGTTGGCGATCAAGATGTCCACCACCGGGGTGTGGGAGGACTCCGGCAGCGGGCTGATCCAGTTCGCCGCCGGGCTGATGATGATCGTCGCCTCCGTGTTCGCCCTGCCCGTGCTCATCGGATTCCTCAGCCCCGTCCTGGGCTCGATGTCCTCCTCCGGCGGTGGCGGCGGGGCACTGGGGATCGCGGCGATGGGCGCCGCCATCCCGCAGGGCGCCTCTCACCTGGCTCGCTCGGGACGCGGATTCGGCTCTGATTCCTCTTCCACGCCACCCTCGAAGGGCGGGCCGGGTTCCGCGCCTGCTGGTCCGTCCTCGGCTGCCGGTGGGGCCAGCGGCACCGCTGGGGCCAGTGCTGCGGGCACGGCGGGCTCCGCTGGTGCTGCGGCGGCGGGGGCAGCAGCTGCACCGGTGGCGGCGGGCATGGCGGCCGCCAACGCAGTGCAGAATACGGGGGAAGCCGTCTCCCAGGCCACCGAGTCCAGCGCGAACGCCGGCACCTCCAGCACCGGAGGCGGTGCCGCCGGAACCGGAGCGGCAGGCGCGTCCTACCCGGGTGCGCCCGGCCAGGACGGTGCGCAGAAGCCCTCTGCGGGAACAGGGGCGCAGTCGACCCCAGGCAACGGGGCAGCAAGGGCATCACCTCGCACCGGGGCCCGCCCCACCCCGGGGGCCGGTGCTGGCGCTGGCGCGCCACCACGCACCGGGGCACGACCCACGGGCCCCGCGGCCGCCAAGCCGACAGCCAAGGCTGCACAGCAGCAGGTACGTGCGTTCAAGGCGCAGATCGCCAACGAGACCGGAAATGAGGGCCGCCCTGATGGCGCAGACCGCAGCTAGAACAGACGAGAACCGTCCGCGGGTGTACGGCAACTTCCGCACCCCCACCTCTAAGGGCCTGGCAGGGCTGTCGACCGCCGGCACGGTGCTGCTGATCGGTGGGGTGGTCGGCGGGATCCTGCTGATGATGCTCAACCTGTGGCTGGTGGCCCTGGCCTTCGAAGCGGTGATCCTGACGCTGATCGCCCTGTCGATGAGCAAGAACAAGCACGGGCGCACCCTGATTGAGCGCATCCTGCGCCGGGCCGGGTGGGCCAACACCGTCTACTCCGGGGCCAACGTCTACCGGGCCGGGCCGGTGTCCCGGGTGCCTTCAGGGACCACGAAGCTGCCCGGGATCTCGGCCCGCTCCAAGATCACGGAGCACGTCGACGGCTACGGCCGCCCCTTCGCCCTGCTCGAGGTCCCGCAGAAACACCACTACACCGTGGTGTTCTCCTCCGAACCCGACGGCGGAGGCATGGTCGACCAAGACCACATCAACCGGTGGGTGGACCGCTGGGCGCACTGGCTGGGCATGCTCACCGACGAGCCCGGTCTCACCGCAGCCTCGGTGACGATCGAGACCGCCCCGGACTCCGGATACCGGCTGGCCCGCAAGATTGAGGCCCGCATGAGCCCCGACGCCCCGGCCTTCGCCCGCGACGTGATCAACGAGTCCGTGCAGATGCTGCCCACCGGGGCCACCGTCACCCGGGCCTACATCGCAGTGACCTTCAAAGCCTCCGTGCGAGCCGGCGGGCGCATCCGCAACGCCGCCGAGGTCGCCGATGACCTGGCGGCGCGGTTGCCCAACCTCACCCTGTCCCTCAACGACACCGGGGCCGGGGTGGCCGCCCCACTCACCGCTCAGCAGCTGTGCGAGGTCATCCGGGTGGCCTACGACCCGGCCGAGGCAATCCTCTTCGACCGGGCCCACGCCCAGGGGGTGGCCCCGGAACTGGACTGGAGGGAGGTCGGCCCCCAGGCCGCCGACACCTTCTGGGACTCCTATCACCACAACGGCTCCTGGTCGAAATCCTGGGCGATGTCCGTGCCCCCGCGCTCCACCGTCCAAGCCAACGTCCTCCAAGCCCTGATCGCCCCGAACCCTGAGCTGGTGCGCAAGCGCGTTACCCTGCTCTACCGCCCCATCGACCCCGCGAGGGCGGCGCAGATGGTGGAGAACGACATCAACACCGCCACCTTCAACGCCTCCTCCCGCAACCGCGCCACCGCCCGGGACACCCGCGAAACCCGCGCCGCCCAGGCCACCGCCGCCGAGGAAGCCGACGGGGCGGGGCTGCTGAACTTCGGGCTCGTCGTCACCGCCACCGTCCGGACAAAGGGCGAGCTGGATGAGGCCGAAGCCATCATCGAGAACCTTGGGACCTCGGCGAGGATCCGACTGGAGGAGGCCTACGGCGCCCAGGACTCCACCTTCGCCGCCGGGCTCCCATTGGGCGTGGTGATCCCGGACCACCTGGCCCTGCCCTCGACCGTGAGGAACGCCCTGTGATGAAGCAGAAACAGCGAGACCAGATCATCCTCCCCGCCAGCCGAGGCAACGCCTCGACTACCGTCCTGGATCGGGCCTTCGCCCGCACGAAGTTGGGGAAGGTGTTCGCCAAGCCTCAGCGCACCGGCAGCACCTCCGTCACCGCCTCCTCCACCCGTCGTCCCGGTCCGCGGGGGCACAAGGGCCGGGGACTGGGCGAGGCGCAGCTGCTGCACCCGATCCGCGAGATGCGCGGGACCAACTACCAGGTCTGCGGGCTCTTCCCCTTCCCCATGGGTGGCGGCTCCCCGCTAGAAGGCGTGCCGTTGGGGCGGAACCTCCTGTCGGGGGAACCGGTGTGCTGTGACCCGATCTCCTGGTTCCTGAAGCTGCGGGTGATCTCCAACCCCTCGGCCTTCGTGATGGCCAACCCCGGGCTGGGCAAGTCCTCCCTGCTGCGCCGGATGGCCATCGGGCTGGCCGCCTTCGGGGTGTGGCCGCTGATCCTCGGAGACATCAAAGGCGAACACGTAACCATGATCGAAGCCCTCGGCGGGGCCGTCCTACCCCTGGGCCGCGGCGTCGGACACATCAACCCGCTCGATGACTGCGGGGCGGTCGCGGCCGCCAAGCTGCTGTCTCCTGCCCGGGCGGAGGAGCTGCTGGACGAGCTGCACTCGAGGCGCCGGTCGCTGATCGCCTCGCTGATCGCGATCCTGCGCAAGAAGCCCCTGGATGAGCGCGAGGAGTCGATCCTGGACCGGTGCCTCACCGTCCTGGAGGCCCGCCATGCTGAGGCAGGCACGGTGCCGGTGATGGCCGATCTGCGTCAGGTGCTCAAGGACAAGCCGGTCGAGGTGCGTGAGGTCGCCCTGGACCGCGGTGACGACGCCCGGTACGAGGACATCACCGAGGGTCTGGAGTCCTCGCTGAACTCCTTGTGCGGCTCCGGGGCCTTCGGGCAAATGTTCGCCCACCCCTCCACCAACCGGATTGATGCCTCCCGGCCGATGGTCTTCGACCTGTCGCGGATCTCCCAGACCGAATCCGACCTGCGGGCCGCGACGCTGATGGCCTGCTGGTCTGCCGGCTTCGGCACCGTGACCACCTCGAACATGCTCGCCGATGACGGGGTGATCGAGCGCCAGCGGTTCCTGGTGATCCTGGACGAGCTGTGGAACACCCTGGCGGCCGGGCCCGGCATCGTGGACCAGGTCAACGCCCTGACCCGGCTGAACCGGGAATGGGGGGTGGGGCAGATCATGGCCTCCCACACCCCCTCCGACCTGATGGCCGTGCGCGGTGAGGAGGACCGGGCCAAGGCGAAGGGCATCATGGACCGCTGCGGCATCAAGATCCTGGGTGGGCTGGCCAAGTCTGAGATGCCGCTGCTCACCGAGTCGGTGCCCTTGAGCATGCGTGAGCAGGAGCAGCTGGCGATCTGGCAGGACCCACCCGCCTGGAACCGCCGCGGCGACGAGGCGATGGAGTACACCAACGACGACGTCTACACCCCCACCGACCAGGCGTTCACCGATGAGGAGCTCACTCAGTGGCTGGCCGATGACGAGAACGCCGCCTGGTACTTCGACGACCGCACCACCACCCCGCCCCCGGGCCAGGGGAAGTTCTTCATCAAGGTCGGCTCCCGCGCCGGCATCCCGTTCTCGATGGAGTTCACCCCCACCGAGCGCCGGTCCCAGGTGCACGACACCGAGAAGAAGTGGCACGAGGCCAAGTCCCGCGCCGCTCAGGAGAGGGGCGAACGATGAGCTCCCTGGACCGCAAGTACAAGGCCGGCGGCGGGGAGGTCGCCCTGCTGCTGACCCTGCTCTTTGCGCTGGTCGGTGTTCCGGCCCTCCTCTACCTCGTCGTCAGCGCCGGGCACGCGCTGACCCCGCGTACCGACCCGTTGCCCACCGGCTACTGGGAGCGGTCCCTGGGTGTCTTCACCGGTGACCTCTTGTGGCGCACCACCGAGATCGTCCTGGCCGTCGCGGCCGGGCTGGTGGCGGCAGTGCTGCTCCTGCTGTGGGGCTTCAAGCGCCACCAGAAGGTCCAGAAGGTGGTCAAGCACGACCGGGCGGCCGTGCGCATGGCCACCGTCCGCGACGTCGCCCCGTTCACCGAGAAGCAGGCGCGCGCCAAGGCCGCCCGCTTCGGTGTCGAGGCCCCGGGGGTGATGATCGGGAAGATGGTCCGCGGCGGCCACACCCTCTACGCCTCCTGGGAGGACACCCTGGTGCACATCTGGGGCACCCGCACCGGCAAAACCACTTCCCAGGCGGCCCCGTCGATCATCGAGGCCCCGGGCCCGGTGATCGCCACCTCCAACAAACGCGACCTCTCCGATTTGACCCGCGACCTCCGCGCCGAAGCAGGGGAGGTGTGGGTCTTCGACCCGCAAGGAGTCGCCGGGGAGAAACCCACCTGGTGGTGGAATCCGCTGACCGATGTCACCGACAGTGAACGGGCGGCGGAGATGGCCACGAACTTCGCAACCGGCTCCCGCCCGGCCGGGGCCAAGATGGGTGATGCCCACTTCGACGCCGCCGGCAAAGACCTGCTGGCCGGGCTCCTGCTCGCTGCTGCGGTGGGCGGGGAGCCCATCGAGCGGGTGCATTACTGGCTGACCCGTTCCACCGACGACACCCCCGCCAAACTCCTCGACGCGGCCGGGTGGGGCAAGGAAGCCGATTCGGTGGCCAGCACCATCCGCCAACCGGAGAAGTACCGCGGCAGCGTCTACTCCACCGCCCTGCAGATGGCGGCGTGCCTGAAGAACGAGAAGATCGCCGCCTGGGTCAACCCCACGGGTCCCGACGATGACCGGCCGCAGTTCGACCCGCAGGCGTTCGTGGCCGGCAAGCACACCCTCTACGCCCTGTCCAAGGAGGGGGCGGGCACGGCCGGTCCCCTGGTGACCGCCCTGACCGTGGCCACCGTGACCGCCGCCGAAGAGCACGCCGTCACCCAGGCCGGTGGCCGGCTGGGAACCCCGATGCTGTGCGTGCTCGATGAGGCGGCCAATGTGTGCCGGTGGGCGAACCTGCCCGACCTCTACAGCCACTACGGCTCCCGCGGCATCGTGGTCTCCACGTTTCTGCAGTCCTGGTCCCAGGGCGTGGACGTGTGGGGGGAGTCCGGGATGCGCAAGCTGTTCTCCACCGCCAACGTCGTCACCTACGGCGGCAACGTCAAAGAAGAAGCCTTCCTCAAGATGCTCTCCGAGCTGATCGGCAAGTACACCTACACCTCCGTGTCCTCCTCGAGGCAGAAGGACTCCGGGTCCACCTCCCGCCAGGACGCCACCGACGACATCCTCTCCGTGGCCGACCTGGCTGCCCTGCCCAAGGGCAGGGCCGTGATGCTCGGCTCCGGGGCCCGGGCCGTGCTGCTACGCACCGTCCCCGTCAGCGACCGCCCCTACGCCCAAGCCGCCGCGGCCTCCGAAGCCGCACACAACGCACCCACCAAAACCCCTGCCGCAGAAGGGCTTACACCTGAGCACCAGGGTGCTGAGCCGAGCCCGGTCGAGCCCACGGGCAACCGGTGGGCGGCCCTGGTGAAGGAGTAAGGCCATGGACATTGGGGCCCGCCGAACCAGCAGCCACGACGACATCGATGACGAACCCCTCGAGGAAGCCGCACCAGGGGAGGGGGAGCGGGAGCTCGTCTACGCGAACGTGGCCGAGTTCGTCACCGAGCATCTGTCCTACCAGTACCGGCGCGACATCGACCCTGCCGGGCGTTCCACCATGTTCACCTGGTGCGCCCAATGGTGGCGGCACGAAGAAGCCGTCAGCCGCCTCACCGGCCTCTGGCGGGCCTGGGAGAACCTGCGCACCGACCCCACCACAGGGTTGGCGGTGTGGTGGCGCGACTACGCCGACCCCACCATGCGAACACTCTTCGACGAAAAAGGCCCCTTCCACGGGTGCACCCCCAGGACGCACAGCCCCAAGGGGATACCGCTTCCGCTAGATCCTCCACCTGCTGGACTTTTCGAGTGACTCTTTTGGGGCAGCTGCGGGGGACTGCCGCACCGATAGGTGACGTTGATGATGGAAGTGTCTTCGTCGCCGGCGCGTGTGACTCTGTAGGTGACTGACGGCCGGTGGGGCTTGTCTTGCAACT